>NZ_JBDODP010000030.1:0-14885 GCF_044582135.1 Guyparkeria halopsychrophila
GCCAGGCCGGGGTTTTTCCGTGGTGCGTCCGTCGTGTCGTCAAACCGATGGGCGGCGACCCATCACGAAGAAGACGATGGCCAGAATCAGGCCAACCACGAACAGGATCCAGGCGATTTGCGTGGCGGCGCCGGCGATGCCGCTCAAGCCGAGTACGCCTGCGATAATGCCGACGACGAGAAAAATGATTGCCCAGGACAACATAATGCGACCTCCTTGGTTGCGTGGCCCCGCATGACCTGTCGTCAGGGCATGTGGGCAGGTACCGGCGTGATGCCGGAAAAAAGCGTTTTTTACCGTGATGCGCTCACGGCTCGTTATGCACTCATTTAGATGGAGAAGTGCCGATCAGGTTCCCCGGGCGGCTTTGAGCCGCTCTGGGGGCATCAGCCAACAAGCGGGCCTGCTAAGATCGCCGACCCCAGTAGCCATCGCCGGTGAGTGCATGACCCAGCCGACCCCCGGTCCCGTTGAAGACCGCGAGATTCCGGAATACGCGCCGATCGCGTTACTGCCGCTGCTTGCCTTGCTGTTGCTCGGCCTGCTGTGGGGCTACAACTGGGTGGTGATGAAGGCCGTGCTGGTGGATGTGTCGCCAGCGTGGTTCGCCGCGCTGCGCACGGTGCTGCCGGCGCTGCTGCTCATCGCGATCCTGCCGGTCGCCGGCATGCGTTTGCGACCGCCGCCGTTGTTCTACGCGCTGCCGATCGGCCTGTTCCAGACGGCCGGCTTCGTCGGCTTCATGATGTGGGCACTGGAGACGGGGGCGGCCGGCGAGACGGCCGTGATCGTCTTCATGATGCCGCTGTGGCTGACCTTGATGGCGCACTTTGCGCTGAAGGAGCGTGTCACGCGCATTCAATTGCTGGCCATCAGCCTTGCCCTGCCCGGCCTGGTGCTGCTGATTTCGCCGTGGGAGGAATCGCTGGCGTTGGGAGCGGTGTTGCTGGCCTTCGCCTCGGGGTTCGGTTGGGCGTTGGGCGCGATCTGGCAGAAGCGTTACTACCATCGCTACCAACCGGATCTGTTGAGCCTGACGGCCTGGCAGATGCTTTATGGTGGCTTGTTGCTGATGGCGATCGCGCTCTGGGTCGAGCCGTTTGCCGTCGACCCGACCCCGAGCTTCTTCTGGGCCCTGTTCTACAACGTGGTGCTGGCCGGGGCGCTGGGCTGGTTGCTGTGGGTGTACTCGCTGCATCACCTGCCGACCTGGATTGCCGGCTTTGGCGCACTGTTGGTGCCCGGCATCGGCGTGTTGAGCGCGTGGCTGGTGCTGGGTGAGACGCCGGGGCCGATCAAGCAACTCGGTATCGCCCTGATCCTGTCGGCATTGCTGATCATTACCCTTTACCAGCGCCGGCAGCGGCGCAATGCCCGTCGGCGGGCCCGGCACAAGCGAGACGAGGTGAATCATGGGTGAATGGCTTGAGGTGACGGTGGCCGAGAAGATCCGTTGGAACGACGGGCTGTACTCCCTGCGTTTCCAGGCACCGCTGCCGGCGTTCAAGGCGGGACAGTTCGCCCGGGTCGGGCTGGATGTCGACGGCGAACGCATCGCGCGGCCCTATTCACTGGTCAACGCGCCCGACGAGGCGTTACACGAAATCCATTTCAATGTCGTGCCCGACGGGCCGCTCTCGCCACGCCTGGCCAGGCTGGAGGCCGGCGATGCCCTGTTCGTGCATTCCTCGGTCACCGGCACGATGACCATGGAACGCACGCCCGCGCATCGCCACCTGTGGCTGTTCGCCACCGGCACCGCACTGGGGGCCTTCCTGTCGATCCTCAAGACCAATGCCCCCTGGGATCGCGCCGAGCGGGTGGTGCTGTGCCACTCGGTGCGCCGCGCGACGGATCTTACCTACGGCGAGACGATTCGCCGGCTAAAGGCGCGTCACGGCGATCAAATCGACTTCGTGCCAGTGGTCACGCGTGAGGCGCATCCGGGGGCACTGCGCGAGCGGATTCCCGCCTTGCTGGCCTCCGGTGAGATCGAGCGGCATGTCGGGCTGGCACTCAGCCCCGAAGATGCCCACGTCATGCTGTGCGGGAACTCAGACATGATCGAGGCGGTCCAGCAGGTGCTCGAGCCGCGCGGCCTGCGGCGCCATCGCCGCCGGGAACCCGGGCACATCACCGTCGAGAAATATCACTGACGCGAGGGCTTGGCTGAAGAGCACGTTGCCGCGTCGATGCCTGCCTCGCGTCGGCTATACTGATCCTTCGACGCCAACCGTGATGCGTGATGAATGCGTCCGGGTGGCTAGACCTCTTGGATTTAGGGAGTGGCAACCGCAATGGTGCTGATGCTCGACAACTACGACTCGTTTACCTACAACCTGGTCCAGTACCTGGGCGAGCTGGGTGAAGAGGTCTGGGTGGCGCGCAACGACCAGGTCACCATCGAGGAGATCGAGGCCCGTGCGCCGAGTCATATCGTCGTCTCCCCGGGGCCCTGTGACCCGGACCAGGCGGGTATCTCGCTGGACGTGATCCGGCATTTTGCCGGCAAAGTGCCCGTCCTGGGCGTCTGCCTGGGTCACCAGGCGATCGGTCAGGTCTTCGGTGGCAAGGTGGTGCGTGCCCGCGAGGTGATGCACGGCAAGGTCTCGCCGGTCTACCACACGGGTGAGGGCGTGTTCGAGGGGCTGCCCAATCCCTTCGAGGCGACGCGCTACCATTCGCTGGTGGTCGCGCGCGAGAGCATTCCCGATGTGCTGGAAGTGACCGCCTGGACGCAGAACGAGGATGGTTCGGTCGACGAGGTCATGGGCTTTCGCCACCGGGAGTACGCCGTCGAGGGCGTCCAATTCCACCCCGAGTCGATCCTCACCCAGCACGGCCACCAGCAACTCCAGAGCTTCCTGCGCTACCGTTCCGGCGTGCGCGAACCCGTCCCGGCGTGAACGAGCCGCCCGACGAGTCCTCGGCTCAGGCGGTTGACAGCCCGCGAGGCCGTCGCGCCGCCGTCCTGGTGCTGGTGATCGCCGGGCTGTTGATGCTCGCGCCGTTCACCGTCGATGCCTACCTGCCGTCGTTTCACGCCATGGCCGACGAGTTCGGTGTGGGCCAGGCCGTGATCCAGCAGACCCTCTCCCTGTACCTGCTCGCCTTCGGCTCGATGATGCTGTTTTACGGGCCGGCCTCCGACAGCTTCGGTCGCAAGCGCGTGATCCTGCTCGCCCTGCTGGCCTACGCGCTGATGACCGTCTTTGCCGCGCTCTCGCAGAGTATCGGCCAGCTGATCGCCGCGCGGGTGGGCCAGGGATTGGCGGCCGGTGCGGGTGTGGTGATCGGTCGGGCGCTGGTGCGCGACCTGTTTGCCGGCGCCGATGCCCAGCGGGTGATGTCGAATGTGATGCTGATATTCGCCGCGGCGCCGGCGGCGGCGCCGATCATCGGCGGCTGGCTGCACGAATGGTTCGGCTGGCGCTCGGTGTTCTGGTTCCTGCTGTGTTTCTCCCTGCTGCTCGTGATCGCCATCTGGCGCTTGCTGCCGGAGACCGTGGCGCATCGGGATCGCCAGTCGTTCGCGCCGCGGTTCGTGCTCAAGAGCTATGCACGCGCCCTGGCACATCCGCGTTACATGCAGCTGGTCGTCGTTTTCGCGCTGCTGTTCGGGGGCATGTTTCTCTACGTCGCGGCCGCCCCGGCCATTCTCATTGACCATCTTGGCCAGGACGAGACCGCTTTCTGGAAGTTCTTCGTGCCGCTGGTCGCCGGGCTCATTCTCGGCAGTCGGTTGACCAACTGGTTCGCCGGGCGATTGAGCATGACCGCTGCGATGGCGATCGGCCTGGCAATTGCCGGCATGGCGGTGATCTACAACCTGATCCAGGCCTGGGTGCCACCGGCGGACGTCACCCACGGGGTGTGGCTGACCGTCACGCCGATCGCCCTCTACGTGATGGGGATGGCCACCACCATGCCGGCGCTCAATATCACGGCGCTCGACTACTGGCCGGCGCAGCGGGGGCTCGCCTCGGCGCTGCAGGGGGCAACCCAGATGGTGTTCGCCGGGCTGGTATCCGGGTTGATGGTCGCGTGGCTGGCGGACTCCCTGTTTGCCTTGGCGGTGGGGATGGCGTGCCTATACCTCGCTGCGCTGGGGCTGTGGTTGGTTTGGTATCGTTCAGCGAAGGCCGAGGTGCCCGCCTGACACAAAAGAACGCCCGGCAAAATGGCCGGGCGTTCTCGTGGGTGTTTCAGGCTGAACGTGATGGCCTGAACCGCGCGGGGTTACATGCCATTGTCGCCGTAGTCTTTCTCATCCATCTCCTTGGCCTTGTCCTCGTACTCATCGAGGTGCTCGTCCTCGCTGTTTTCATGGTCGAGGTCTTCATCGCGCACGCGCTCTTCGTCCGTGCGTTCCTCGTGCATGCGTTCGTCGTCCATGTCCATGTGTTCGTCGTCCATGCGTCCGTCGCGCATGTGTTCCTCATCCATGTGTTCCTCGCCCATGTTTTCAATCTGCCCCGCTGGCAGGTCGCCCTGGCCGTGGCCGCCTTGCGGCGCCATGTCGTCATGTCGAGGTTCTTCTTCCTGGAGGGCGCCGCCCATCCCGGTGGATGGCGCAACGCCGTCACCTTGCGGCTGTTCTTCCTGCGGGGCACCGGTCCCCGGGTCTTCGTCTTTGTCTTCGGCGTAGGCCGAGCCCATGCCGATCATCGTTGCCAGTGCCGTGCTGCTAAGAAGCGTCGCAATGGTTTTTGTTTTGAATTTCATAAGACACCTTCCCTTTACTAAAGATGGAGTGGTCGACGTGTTGCCGAGCAACGGGCGAAAGCGTCGTCCGCTCAAGGTTTGGTCACCGGGCGTGTCGAGAGTTCCTGCCAAGTCGTTTTTCTCGCTCCCCTTCCGTGATTGCGAGGAGGGGCGTGGGCACGGGATCACTGTCGGCGATGGTAGAATCGCCGCCAACACGTTATTCAACGGGTGGGATATTTCGGTGGAACGCCGAGTCGCGCCAGCAACAAGAAGGTGAGCAATGGCCGGTCACAGCAAGTGGGCGAACATCAAGCATCGCAAGGCCGCGCAGGACAAGAAGCGCGGCAAGCTCTGGACCAAGATCATTCGCGAGATCACGGTGGCCGCGCGCGCCGGCGGCAATGCCGACCCGGCGGCCAACCCGCGTCTGCGCCTGGCCTGGGACAAGGCGCTGGGTGCGAACATGCCCAAGGACACCATCGAGCGTGCCGCCAAGCGCGGCGCCGGTGACCTGGAAGGGCAGGATTTCGTCGAGGTCACCTTCGAGGGCTACGGCCCGGGCGGTGTGGCCGTTTACGTCACCGGCATGACCGACAACAACACCCGCACGGTGGCCGACGTGCGCCACGCCTTCTCCAAGAACGGCGGCAATCTCGGCACCGACGGTTCAGTCGCGTTCCTGTTCTCCCGTCTCGGCGTGCTCTACTACCCGCCGGGCAGCGACGAGGACCCGGTCATGGAGGCCGCGATGGAGGCCGGTGCCGAGGACATCGAGGTGTTCGACGACAACTCGATCGAGGTGACCACCACGCCGGAGACGTACAGCGACGTCAAGCAGGCCATGATCGACGCGGGCCTGCCGCCGGAGGAGAGCGAGGTCACCATGCGGGCCTCGACCAGTGCGCCCGTCGACGGTGAAAACGCGGAGAAGGTGATCAAGTTGATCGACATGCTCGAGGACCTCGACGACGTGCAGGAGGTCTATCACAACGGCGAGATCCCGGAAGCGGCGTATGCCTGATTCGCCGGCAGGGAATCATCGCCCCACACGACGGGTGCTCGGCATCGACCCCGGCTCGCGCGTGCTCGGGCTGGCGGTGATCGAGTTTGCTGGCGGGCAGGGCCGTTGCCTGGCGCTTGCGAGCCATTCCCTGCAGTCTCACGGTGACTTTGCCGCCCGCATGGGCGGCGTTTTCGATGTGGTCTCCGAGTGGATCGAGACCCACCAGCCGAGCGAGTGCGCCATCGAGCAGATCTTCATGTATCGCAGCGAATCCTCGTCGCTCAAACTCGCCCAGGCGCGCGGCGCGGCCCTGGCCGCCGTGGTGCGTCACGGCCTGCCGGTCGAGGAATACATGCCGGCGACCGTTAAGCAGGCCGTGGTCGGTAGCGGCAAGGCCGACAAGACGCAGGTGGCCCACATGGTCCAGCGGCTGGTCGGGCTGGCCGAACTGCCGTCGACCGACGGGGCGGACGCCGCCGCGGTCGCCCTGTGTCATTGTTATCGCAGCAATGCCTTCGGTGCGACGAGCAGCACTGGACCGAACAGCGAGGCGCGCGAGATCCTGCGCGAGGCATCCCAACGACGCTATCGCCGCCGCAGCGACTCGCGCGGCTGGCGCGACATGGATGCCGCCACCCTGATGGCCCGCACAGCGGGCAAGGCCGGAGAAAAGAAATGATCGGACGTCTTGCCGGACGCGTACTCATGCGCAAACCCCCGTTTCTGCTGGTGGACGTGCAGGGGATCGGCTACGAGGTCGAGGCGCCCATGTCGACCTTCTTCGCCACGCAGGGGCAGGACGACGTCATCCTGCATACCCACCTGGTGGTGCGCGAGGACGCGCAACTGCTGTACGGGTTTGCCACCATCCGTGAGCGTGACCTGTTTCGCGCCCTGATCAAGGTCTCGGGCATCGGCCCGCGCATGGCCGTCGCGGTGCTCTCGGGCATGTCCGAGGCGCAGTTCCGTGACTGCGTGCTCAACGACGACGTCACCGCGCTGACCAAGGTGCCGGGAATCGGCAAGAAGACCGCCGAGCGGCTGATCATCGAGATGCGCGACCGCCTCGACAAGCAGCCGGGTGGCGGGGTGCCGGCGGTTGCCGGCGGCGAGCCGGCGGTCGCGACCCCGCGCGACGAGGCCTTGAGCGCGCTTGAGGCGCTCGGCTACAAGCCGGCCGAGGCCGGCCGCATGATCGCCCGGGCTGAGAAGGAAGGCGCGGATAACGCCGAATCGTTGATCCGGCTCGCCTTGCGGCAGACGGTCAAGCCCTCCTCATGAGTGCCCCCATGGAAGACGCCCGCTTCGTCAGCTCCGAGCACCGCCCCGACGAGGAGGCCCTCGAGCGGGCGCTGCGGCCACGTCGGCTCGCCGACTACATCGGCCAGCCGGCGGTGGTCGAGCAGATGGAAATCTTCGTGCCCGCCGCACGCAATCGTGGCGAGCCGCTCGACCACGTCCTGATCTTCGGCCCGCCGGGTCTGGGCAAGACCACGCTGGCGCACATCATCGCCAACGAGATGGGGGTGAGCCTCAAGCAGACCTCCGGCCCGGTGCTCGAACGCCCCGGCGATCTCGCCGCGCTGCTGACCAATCTCGAGCCCGGCGACGTGTTGTTCATCGACGAGATCCACCGTCTCTCGTCGGTAGTCGAGGAGATCCTCTACCCGGCGATGGAGGACTACCAGATCGACATCATGATCGGCGAGGGACCGGCGGCCCGCTCGATCAAGCTCGACCTGCCGCCTTTCACCCTGGTCGGCGCCACCACCCGCGCCGGCATGCTGACCAACCCGCTGCGCGATCGGTTCGGCATCATCCAGCGTCTGGAATTCTACGAGGTCGAGCACCTGGTGCACATCGTCACCCGCTCGGCGCGCCTGACTAACCTGGAGATGGATGCCGAGGGGGCCCAGGAGATTGCCGCCCGCTCGCGTGGCACGCCACGGATCGCCAACCGCCTGCTGCGTCGCGTGCGTGATTACGCCGACGTGAAGGGCAGCGGCCAGGTGGACCGGGTGATCGCCAACGCCGCGCTGGACATGCTCAAGGTCGACCAGCGGGGGTTCGACCACCAGGACCGTCGCCTGCTCGAGACACTGCTCGACAAGTTCGACGGCGGACCGGTGGGGCTCGACAACCTCGCCGCGGCGATCGGCGAATCGCGCGACACCATCGAGGACGTCCTCGAGCCCTACCTGATCCAGCAAGGCTTTCTGATCCGCACGCCACGCGGCCGCATGGCCACCCGACAGACCTGGGCGCACTTTGGCTACCGGCCGCCCGAGCGCTGGCAGGACGAGTCTATCGATCCGCTGGCGGGGACTTCTCACGATGCTTAAGTGGCTCGACAAACCGTCGCGAGCTGCCCGAGTGCAAGGAGCCGCGCAGTGAGCAACGAGACATATCAAGCCGATAGGCGAGGAGCGAACGAGCACGCGACGCCGCAATCGGGTGGCGCAGCAGGTTTGTCGAGCCGCGATATCTTTCGTTGGCCGGTGCGCGTCTACTACGAAGACACCGACGCCGGCGGGGTGGTCTACCACGCCCGCTACCTCAATTTCTGCGAACGCGCGCGCACCGAGTGGCTGCGTTCGCGCGGCTGGGAGCAGGATGTGCTGCGCGATCAGCACCAGATCGTGTTCGTGGTATCCCGGGCCTCGCTTGAATATCGCCGACCGGCACGATTTAATGACTCGCTGAACATCACCTGCGAGGTGGCGCGCCTGCGCGCGGCGGCCATCGACTTTACCCAGCGCGTGGAACATTCCGCCGGTTCCACAGTCCTGTGTGGGGTGTCCGTGCGCGTCGTCTGCGTGGATGCGCAGACCTTTCGTCCCAAACCCATACCCGAGTCGATCCTGGAGACTTTCGCGTGAATGCCGATCCGTCCATCGTCGAGCTGATTACCGGGGCGAGCCTGCCCGTGCAACTGGTCCTGATCATCCTGGCGCTGGCTTCGGTCGGTTCCTGGGCCTTGATCTTTCACAAGGCGCGGGTCTACAAGCGGGCGGTCAGCGGCGTGCGTTCGTTCGAAAGCAGCTTCTGGGCCGGCGGCAGCCTCAACGAATTCTACGACCGCATCTCCCGCGAGGCCCGTCCGCGCGAGGGTCACGAGGCGATATTCGAGGCGGGCTTTCGCGAGTTCCAGCGCCTGCGACAGGTCGAGGACCGGGGGTACACGCAGATCATCGATGGCGTCGAGCGCGCCATGCGGGTCGCCGAGCATCGCCAGCTCGACCAGCTCGAGGAAGGCGTGCCGTTTCTGGCCACGGTCGGTTCGGTCAGCCCGTACGTGGGTTTGTTCGGCACGGTCTGGGGCATCATGAGCGCCTTCATGAACCTTGGCACCATGCAGACCGCCACCTTGGCCGCCGTGGCCCCGCCGATCGCCGAGGCGCTGATCGCCACGGCAATGGGGCTGTTCGCCGCCATCCCGGCCGTCATCGCCTACAACCGCTACACGCAGCGGGTCGACTGGCTCGCTGGGCGTTACGAGAACTTCGTCGACGAATTCCTGGGGTTGCTGCAGCGGCAGCTGGGGGGCAAGTAAGCCATGGCGCGTCGCACGCGACGGGCACGGCGGATGGTCGCCGAGATCAACGTCGTCCCCTATATCGACGTGATGCTGGTGCTGCTGGTGATCTTCATGGTCACCGCGCCGATGTTGCAGCAGGGCGTCGAGGTCGAGCCGCCGCAGGCCTCGGCCAGCGCGCTGGAGGACACCGACGAGCCGCCGCTGCTGATCAGCGTCAACCGTGACGGCGAGTA
Organism: Guyparkeria halopsychrophila; assembly: GCF_044582135.1. NCBI lineage: Bacteria > Pseudomonadati > Pseudomonadota > Gammaproteobacteria > Chromatiales > Thioalkalibacteraceae > Guyparkeria > Guyparkeria halopsychrophila. Next base: position 9,482 of record NZ_JBDODP010000030.1, read on the forward strand.
TTTCGTCAATCAGGCCGACAATCCCGAGGCCCCGGTCAGCCTGGCCACGATCACCGAACTGGTGGCGGCCGCGCGTCAGGTCGATCCCGAAACGCCTATCCTGGTGAAAGGCGATCGGGCCGCGAACTACGAGAACGTCATGCGCGCCATGGTGGCCGCGCAGCAGGGCGGTGCGCCCAAGGTGGGATTGGTGACCGATCCCGACGCGGCGCCCGGCAACGAGGGGGAACAGTAAGCGATGTGGCGGATGCTTACGCGCATGCCCGGTGCGATGATTCTGGCGGTTTTGCTGCACGTGGTGCTGGTGCTCGCGATCGTGTTCTCCGAGTTGTGGCAGCCGGAGTCGGTCAAGCCCAGCGGCGGCGAGGCGGCGCAACTGCCGACGCCAAATATCGAGGCGGAGTCGGTCTCCTCCGAGGCGATCGAGCGGCAGGCCGAGCGCATGCGCGAGCAGCGCGAGAACCGCGAGCGCGAACGAACCGAGGCCGAACGCGCCGCGGAGCAAGCGGCCGCTACACGCCGCGCCGAGGAGGCCCGCGCCCAGCAACTGGCCGAGGTGCGTAAAGAGCGTGAACGCGAGGCGGCCGAACAGGCCGAGCGGCTCGAGCAGCTGAGGAAGGAGCAGCAGGAAGTCGAGGCCGAGCGCGAGCAGGCACAGAAGGAAGCCGAGCAGGCCCGCAAGGAAGCCGCGGAGGCTGCCCAGCAGCGTGAGGCCGAGGAAAAGGCTCGTCAGGAGGCCGCCGAAAAGGCCCGCCAGGCGGCCGAGGAAAAGGCGCGCAAGGAAGCCGAAGAAAAGGCCCGTCGCGAGGCGGAAGAAAAGGCGCGCCAGGAAGCAGAGGAGCAAGCCCGCCAGGAGGCGGCGGAGAAGGCGCGTCGCGAAGCCGAGGAAAAGGCTCGCCAGGAGGCGGAGGAAAAGGCGCGCCAGGCGGCCGAGGAAGAGGCCCGCAAGGAGGCCGAAGAGAAAGCGCGCCGCGAGGCCGAGGAAAAAGCTCGTCAGGAGGCGGAGGAAAAGGCCGCCCGCGAGCAGGCCGCGCGTGAGGCGCGTGAACAGGCGCTACGCGATCAAATGGCTGCCGAACAGCAGGCGCGCGCCGAGAGCGACGCCCTGAGCAAGTGGGCCGCCGCGATCCAGTCCAAGGTGCGGGACAACTGGCAGCGCCCGCGTGGGGCGCGACCCGGCTGGACCTGCACCGTCACCGTCAAGCAGGACGCCGACGGTCGCGTGCGCAATGTGACCGTCGTCGGATGCGATGGCGACCGCCTGTTCGAACGCTCCGTGGTGCAGGCCATCGAAGCGGCCTCACCCTTGCCCAAGCCGGAGATCGACTCGATCTTCCAGGAAGAGCTCCGTTTCAACTTCAAGCCGGAATGACCGGCAAACCCCCGGGGTGACCCACATGACAGTACTGGCCTTTTTGCATCGTTCGCATCGTTGGCTCGTGTCCACGGCCCTGGCGGGAATGCTTGCGTTCGTCACGCCGGCGCAGGCCGCGCTGGAGATCGACATCAGCGGTGGCACGGAGACTGGCGTGCCAATCGCCGTGGTGCCGTTCGACCAGTCGGGTGAGGTGGCCGATCTCGCGCGGATCATCGGCGACGATCTCGCCCGCTCCGGCCTGTTTGCGCCCGTCGCGCGGGATGTGATGCCTGCTCGTCCGGCCTCACCGCAGCAGTTGCGCATTGGTGACTGGCGTGCCGGCAAGGCGCGCTACCTCGTCATGGGGCAGGTCGAGGCCGATGGTGATCAACTACGCACCCGTTTCTACCTGATTGATGTCAGCTCCGGTGAGCGGCTGGCCGGCAGCCAGATCACGGCCAATGCCTCGGCGGATCGGTCGGTGGCGCATCGCATCAGCGACATCATCTACGAGGAGCTGACCGGTGAGCGCGGCGCATTCTCGACCCGCATCGCCTACGTCACCGAGCGCGGCTCGGTCGACAATCGCACCTACACCCTGCAGATCGCCGATTCGGATGGCGCCAATCCGCGCACCGTGCTCGAGTCACCGTACCCGCTCATGTCGCCGAGCTGGTCGCCGGATGGCGGCCAGCTGGCCTACGTGTCCTTCGAGGGCAACCGCTCGGCCATCTGGGTGCAGGATCTGTCCACCGGCGAGCGCTATCAGCTCACCGATTATCGCGGCATCAACGGGGCACCCGCCTGGTCGCCGCGAGGTGACAAGATTGCCGTGACCTTATCCAAGGGCGGCAACCCGGATATCTACGTCATCGATCTCGATACCCGTCGGACGGTCCAGTGGACGCGCTCCGGCTCGATCGAGACCGAGCCGACCTGGTTCCCGGATAACCGCAGCCTGGCGTTCACCTCGGACCGCTTCGGGCAGCCGCAGGTGTTCCGCAAGGCCGGGCCGGACGAACGGGCTCGTCGCCTGACCTTCGACACCTCCTATGCCGCCGGCCCGCGGATATCGCCGGACGGTGACCGTCTGGCGCTGGTGGTGCGCGACGACCGCGGCTTCTTCGTCGCCGAGCAATCGCTCGACGATGGTAAGCGTCAACTGCTCAGCCGCGGCGGGGGCGAGGAGCGTCCCAGTTACGCACCCAATGGCGCCATGGTGGTGTACGCCGCGCAATCGGGCAGCGGCTCGGTGCTCAAGATTTCACCGGCCATCGGTGGCGAGCCGCAGACCCTGAGTTACGATCGGGGCAAGGTACGCGATCCGGTCTGGGGGCCCTTCAATGACTAGGAAAATGACTAGGAACTTGCCGAAAACCATGCACGAGATTTCATCGAAGCACCGCTCACGGCTGGCGGGGTCACTTGCGGCCGCCCTGCTGCTGGGCGGTACGTCCCTGCCGGCGGCCGCGCAGCAGGCGCCGGGCTGGCTCAACTGGGGTGGTGGCTCAAACGAACAGCCGTCCGGCGAGACGGAGAGCGAATCCGCGCCCAGCGGCGCCAGCGTGCAAACCACGCCGATGCCGGCGACCAGTGTCACCGTGGCCGATACGGGGGCTGATGCGCCTCCCCGGTCGGGGCAGGCCGTCCTGCTGCAGCGCTTGATGCAGCGGGTCAATGACCTCGAGCGGCAGGTGCAGGACATGCGTGGCCAGCTCTCCGAGCAGGAACGCACCCTGGATCGCCAGCAACGTCGTCTCGACGAGGCCGTTGAGTCTCGCCCGCCGCAACGCGCCTCCAGTTCGACGGGCGCGCCGTCGGGCGTGAGTGCCGGCGACCCGGTCGCCCAGGACGTACCCGACGAGGCGATTGCCGCGGTGGACGGTGAGACTCGTGACGATGCCCAAGGTGACCAGGATGCCCCTGCCGATCAGGCCGATTCGAGCGCCGCTGAGCAAAGTGGTGGCGCGGCCACCGAGGAAGAGCAGCAGGCCCTCTATAACGAGGCCTTCGAGGTCCTCAAGAGCGGCAAGTACGAGCAGGCGGTCGATGCGTTCCAGCAGGTGATCGACGCCAACCCGGAAGGCAGCTGGGCGGCGAGTGCGCTGTTCTGGCAAGGCGAGACCTACTATGTCCAGCAGGACTACGCCGCGGCCGGCAAGGCCTACGGCGAGGTCATCGAACGATTCCCCGACAGCAATCGCATTCCGGATGCCAAGCTCAAGCTGGGTTACGTCGCCCAAGAGCGCGGTGACAACGAGGCGGCGCGTCGCCTGTTCAACGAACTCGTGACCGATCACCCCGATTCGCAGGCCGCCGGACTGGCCAAGCAACGCCTGTCGCGCATGGGTAACTGATGACGGTCGAGTCCGCCCCCCGGCCCGAGGCGCTCGAGTCGGTCGCGCCCAAGGCGGCGCGCAGCCTGCGCATCACCGAGATCTTCCGCTCCCTGCAGGGCGAGTCGGATCATATCGGCTGGCCGACGGTGTTCGTCCGCCTGACCGGCTGCCCGCTGCGCTGCGTCTACTGCGATACCGCCTACGCCTTCACCGGCGGCGAGCGCATGGAGCAGGAGGGCATCCTGTCGCGGGTTGCCGAGCTTGAAACCCGGCATGTCTGCGTGACCGGCGGCGAGCCACTCGCTCAGCCGGCTTGCATCGAGCTGTTGCGGCAATTGGCCGATCGTCGGCACGTGGTCAGCCTGGAGACCAGCGGGGCGCTCGACATCGCCCAGGTCGATCCGCGCGTGCACATCGTCATGGACCTCAAGACGCCCAGTTCCGGCGAAGTCGAGCGCAATCGTTGGGCAAACCTCGATCTGCTCAAGCCCAGTGACGAGATCAAGGTGGTGATCGGTTCGCGCGCGGATTTCGACTGGGCCGTGGCGCGCGTCCGGGAGCATGACCTGGCCCGGCGGTTCGCCGTGCTGTTCTCGCCGGTGTTTGGCGGCATCACGCCCACCCAACTCGCCGAGTGGGTGTTGGATACCGGGCTCGAGATCCGCTTCCAGATGCAGCTGCACAAGCTGATCTGGGGTGACGAACCGGGTCGATAGCATGGGGGCGTCGTCTGAAACACCGGCCGTCGTGCTGCTTTCCGGTGGGCTCGATTCGGCCACCCTGGCCTGGCAGGCACGTGCCGACGGCTATGCCGTACATGCCCTAAGCTTCGACTACGGTCAGCGCCACCGGGTGGAGTTGGAGGCCGCCGACCGAGTCGCCCGCGCCGTGGGCGCGGCAGCGCATCGCACCATCCGCATCGACATGGGCGGGAATAGCGGTTCGTCGCTCACCGACCAGGATCAGCCGGTCCCCGATTACGCCCCCGGCAACACGGCCATTCCCAGCACCTACGTCCCCGCCAGGAACCTGACCTTCCTGTCGTTTGCGCTGGGCTGGGCCGAAATGCTGCATGCCGAACGCATCTATATCGGCGTGAACGCGGTCGACTACTCCGGCTACCCGGATTGCCGCCCCGAGTTCATTCAGGCATTCCGGCAATTGGCCAACGTGGCGACCGCCGCGGATCATCCCTTCGAGATCCACGCGCCGCTGCTCTACATGACCAAGGCCGAGATCATTGCCCATGGCAACGCGCTGGGCGTGGACTACGGCCTGACGGTCTCCTGTTATCGCGCGGACGCACAAGGCCGCGCCTGCGGGATGTGCGATTCCTGTCATTATCGCCGCCAGGGGTTCATCGAGGCAGGGGTGCCCGACCCCACCCAGTACGCGGGCGGGTCTTGAAAACGCCGCGACTGTTGCCAAATCAATTGGTTGCCGGCGCGTGATCGGTCTTCCGGTCCGCGGTCGATGAAAAGTGCAAAAAAGGGGTTGTCAGCCCAGGTAGCCTGCGTATAATGCGCAATCCTCAACAGGGGGTCGTTAGCTCAGTTGGTAGAGCAGTTGGCTTTTAACCAATTGGTCGTAGGTTCGAATCCTACACGACCCACCAAATTTCTCCCCGAAAGGGGTTGAAAGCGCGGATACTTCCTGTAAGATTCGCGCTCCTTTCCGGCACGAGGGGCTGAGCAGATGCCCGCCGGAA
>NZ_JBDODP010000031.1:0-14435 GCF_044582135.1 Guyparkeria halopsychrophila
GTTGGCGGGGGTTTTTCGTTTCTAGGGCCAGAGCGGTGGGCGGAACCCCGCAGCCGGGCAACGTCAGGCCCGGCATCTAACCCGGCTTACTCGAATTTGCGGGCCGTCCCTGAACGAAGCCGGGCTTGCCACCAAACGGCCACGGCCAACACGATCAGCATCAACCCGAGTATCGGCCACGCACCGAGGTAAGCCAGCGGCGTATTCCCCTCGCGCGGCCTGACGTCTGCCGTCAGCACGCCCTGCTCCCCGGTCCCCAGTGTTTGCCGCACGTGCCCAGTGGTATCGACGATCGCGGAGATACCGGTATTGGTGGCGCGCACCAGGGGGCGTCGAAACTCGATCGCTCGCGCTCGCGCCATCTGCAAGTGCTGATGTGGCGAGAAACTCTCGCCGAACCACGAGTCATTGGACACCGTCACCAACAGATCCGCGTCCGGGATGGTCGCACGGATGTCGCGGGAGAAATCCGCTTCGAAACAGATCGAGGCCCCCAGTGTCAGTTCGCCGACGCGCAGTGGTGACTGATTGGCCCCGCCCGAACTCAGATCCGACATCGGCACCTGGAAGAGCCAGGGCATCTGCTCGAGCAGCCAGCGCAAAGGAAAGTATTCACCGAACGGCACCAGGTGGCGCTTGCGGTATTCGCCCACTGAATCGGGAAAGCCGAGTAACGTGTTGTAATAGCGCCCCGTTTCGTCGCGCGAGAACGTGCCGACCAGCAAGGAAAAATTACGGTCGCGGGCGAGCGCATCGAGTTCGGTGCGCAGATCGGGAAGATCGTCGATCACTCGCGGGATGGCGGTTTCAGGCCAGAGGACGAGATCGACCTCGGGTAGCGAGTCGGTCAGGTCCCGGTAGATCGAGAGGGTGCGCTGGAAGAATTCCGGGTCGAATTTCTGCATTTGCGCGATATTGCCCTGCACGACACCAACGCTCAGCGTTTGCCCGGTCGGCTTGGACCATTCGATGGAACGAAGCGGCAACGAGGCCAGGAGCACAAAAAGCAGCAAGCCGGCCGGGCCGAGCCAACGACGCCAGTCGGGCCCATGCCCCCAGACGCGGGAAGTCAGGCACCAGAGAACCACGCCGAGCGCGAGCAGGATGGCGGTGACCCCGTATTCCCCGATGAGGGGCAGCCAACCCACCAGGGGGCCATCCACCTGGCTGATGCCGAGATTGAGCCAGGGGAATCCGCCGAAAAGCCAGGCGCGCAAGGCCTCGACCAGCACCCAGCTGGCCACGAACGCCGCCGCTCGGCTGGGCCAATCGGCTTTGGGCGTGACGCGGACGGCAAGCCAGGCGGCAACCGCCGGGTAGACGGCCAGCGCCATGACGAACAGCGCGGTCACCAGCACGGCCAGGGGGGCAACGATGCCGCCGAACAGGGTGAAGCTTTCGTAGACCCAGCTCACGCCAAGTCCGAATTGCCCCAGCCCGAACCACCAACCCAACCGCATCGCTCGGCCGGGTCGGCAGTGACGGATCAGCGCAAACAAGACGGCCGGCGCGATAATCGCTGCCGGCCAGAACGCAAATGGAGCGAACGCGAGCACCAAGGTGGCACCCGCGATCAGGGCGAGCAGACTTCCACCCCACCCGTTCAGGCGGCCGGTAAACCGGGGCCCCGCGACGAGCGGGTCGCCTCGTTGGGAATCAGGTCTCTTCGTCTGGCGAGCCATCCGTTTCCTCACTCGGTTCGAAATCGAGCTTGGTCACCAGCAGCAAATGGAGCCGGCGACGATCGGCGCCCAGCACCTTGAACTCGTACTCACCCAAACGTGCGACCTCACCCCGGCGCGGGAGGTGCCCCAGCGTGTTGGACACCAGCCCGCCGATGGTGTCGTACTCGCCGTCGGAAAAGTCGGTAGCGAAGACTTCGTTGAACTCCCCGATCGGGGTCAGTGCACGGACCGTGTGCCGCCGCGGCGCCTGCTGGCGGATATTGACACGCTCCTCGACATCGAACTCGTCGTCGATATCACCAACGATTTCCTCGAGCACGTCCTCGATGGTGACCAGGCCGGCCACGCCACCGAATTCGTCCAGCACGATGGCCATGTGCGTGCGCGTCAGGCGGAATTCGGCCAGTAGCGCATCCAGGCGCTTGCTTTCCGGTACGAACATGGGGGTACGCACCAGGTCGAGAAGATCGAACGTCGAATCGCCACCAGGCTGCTGGGAATTGGCATAAAAGCGCAGCAGCTCCTTGACCAGCAGAATACCGATCACCTCGTCGCGATTGGTGCGGATGACGGGATAGCGGGAATGCCCGGTCTCGACCGCCGCCGAGAGCAGTTCCGGCAGCGTGGTGCCCTCCTCGATCACGTCCATCTGGCCACGGGGGACCATGACGTCGCGGACACGCAGATCGTGGAAGTCCAGTACCGAATCGATCAGGCCTCCAGTGGAGACCGGAAAGACCTCGGATTCAATCGCCTGGCGAACCAGGGACTTCATCTGATCAATCGATCGGATTTCGCAGGGGCAGAAACGCTGTTTTACACGCTGCAACCAGGACCCGTCTTGCGAGTCCGAACTGGGAGGTTCGTCTTCCATGGATCGTCTTTCTTGAGAGGTTGGAAAGGGAATTAAATCAAACAGATGCGACGGAAAAGAGTCGTAGAATCTCGGCGTCGATCTTCACGATTCAGGCATAGGGATCGGGGTAACCCAACGAGGCGAGCACGCGAATCTCGATCGATTCCATTTGCTCTGCCTCGGCTTCGGTCAGGTGATCATAGCCCAACAGGTGCAAAATCCCATGTACGACCATGTGCGCGTGGTGCGTGCGCCGGGATTTTGCCTGCTCCTTCGCCTCGCGTTCCACCACGTCGGCGCAGATAACCAGATCACCCAGATAGGGGTGATCCGACCCCGGCAACACCGCCAAATCCGCTGGATCGTCGGCGGCTGGGAAGGAGAGCACGTTCGTGGGTCGATCCTTGTGCCGGAATTGCGCGTTCAGCGAGCGGCTTTCCTCGGGTTCGACGTAGCGAATCGTCACCTCTCCGCCATTCGGCCCATCCGGAACCAGCGCGCCAAGGGTGCGCGAGACCCAACCGATCAATGTTCGTCGCGACGGGCATCGGGATGTGCAGGCACGCTGCCGATCGACCCACACCGGGGGCGAACGGGTCAATCCGCCCTGCTCCGACTCTCGTAGGCATCGATGATGCGCTTGACCAACGGGTGGCGCACCACGTCGCGGCTCTGGAAGAAGGTGAACCGCACCCCCTCAACGTCGCTGAGCACGTCGATGGCATGGCGCAGGCCCGAGGTCGCGCCCTTGGGTAGGTCGACCTGCGTGATATCACCGGTAACCACCGCGGAGGTGCCGAAGCCGATCCGGGTCAGGAACATCTTCATCTGTTCGATACTGGTGTTCTGCGCCTCGTCCAGGATGACGAACGACTCGTTGAGTGTCCGACCCCGCATGAAGGCCAGCGGCGCGACCTCGATCACGCTACGCTCGATCAGGCGATTGACCTTGTCGAAGCCCATCATCTCGTAGAGCGCGTCGTACATGGGCCGCAGGTACGGGTCGATCTTCTGCGCCAGATCACCGGGCAGAAAACCGAGCTTCTCGCCTGCCTCGACCGCCGGGCGTACCAGCACGATGCGCTGCACCTGGCCACGCTCGAAGGCGTCGATCGCGCTGGCCACGGCCAAATAGGTCTTGCCGGTGCCGGCCGGGCCGATGCCGAAATTGAGATCCGACTCGCGAATCGCCTTGAGGTACTGCACCTGACGGTTGCCCCGCCCGCGGACGATGCCCCGTAGTGTCTTAATCAGCACCTCGTCGCCTGGCGGGGGCGACGCGTCTTCCATGCCGGCCTGCTGCATGCCCAGATTGACGCGTTCCGGGTCGATCACCTGGCTTTCGCTGAGCTTGTAGAGGTCGGCGAGCAGGGTCTCGACCTGATCGGCGATGGCCGACGGGCCGATCACCGCAAACAGGTTGCCGCGATGATTGATCTCCACGCCAAGGCGGCGCTCCATCATCCGCAAGTGCTCATCGAAGCTGCCGGCAAGATTGGCCAGCCGCTCGTTGTCGGCCGGTTCGAGGGCGAATTCCAGGCGTTCGGCTTGCATCTCGGTCATTACGCTGCCACCAGCTTTCGCGCCTTGGCCCGCTCACGGTCCGTGGGATGGATGTCGATGAACTTGCCGCGCAGGGAGTTCGGATTGACCTGGGTGATTTCGACATCGACGAACAGGCCGACCAGCCCCGGACGGCCGCCGAAGATCACGCTGCGGTTGTTCTCGGTCTTGCCCATCAGTTCATTGGGATCCTTCTTCGACGGCCCCTGCACCAGCACCGTCTGCGTCGTGCCGAGCATCGAGCGGGAAATCTCCTGCTCGAACTCGGTAATGCGCGTCTGCAGGCGCTTGAGACGCGCCTTCTTGATTTCCTCGGGCTGGTCGTCCGGCAGGTTCGCGGCCGGCGTGCCGGGCCGCGCGCTGTAGACAAACGAGAACGAGTGATCGAAGCCGATATCCTCGATCAGTTTCATGGTCTGCTCGAAGTCACGCTCGGTCTCGCCAGGAAAACCGATGATGAAATCCGAGGAGATCGAAATCCCCGGACGGGCCTCACGCAGCTTGCGGATCTTCGACTTGTACTCCATGGCCGTGTGGCTGCGCTTCATCAACGCCAGCACCCGGTCGGAGCCCGACTGGACCGGCAGGTGCAGGAAACTCGCCAGTTCCGGCACGTTGCGGTAGGCCTCGATCAGGCGGTCGGTGAACTCCACCGGGTGGGAGGTGGTGAACCGTATGCGGTCGATGCCGTCGATCTGGGCGATCACCTCGATCAACAACGCGAGATCGGCGATCTGGCCGTCGTGCATCGGGCCCTGAAAGGCGTTGACGTTCTGCCCCAGCAGGTTGACCTCGCGCACGCCCTGCTCGGCGAGATCCGCCACCTCCGCGACGACATCATCGAACGGCCGGGAAATCTCCTCGCCCCGGGTGTAGGGCACCACGCAGAAGGTGCAGTACTTCGAGCAACCTTCCATGATCGAGACGAACGCGACCGGGCCGTCGGCGCGCGGGTCCGGCAGGTTGTCGAATTTCTCGATCTCCGGGAAGGAAATATCCACGACCGGCTTTCGCTCGGCCTCGACCACCGCCACCATCTCGGGGAGCCGGTGCAGGGTCTGCGGCCCGAAGACGATGTCGACGAACGGTGCCCGCTCGCGCAGCGCCTCGCCTTCCTGGCTGGCGACACAGCCGCCCACGCCGATGATCAGGTCCGGGTTCTTCTCCTTGAGCGGGCGCCATTGGCCCAGCTGGGAGAACACCTTTTCCTGTGCCTTTTCGCGGATCGAACAGGTGTTGAGCAGGATCACGTCGGCCTCGGCCGGGTCGGAAACCGGTTCAAAGCCGCGCGACACGCCAAGTACGTCGGCCATCTTCGCCGAATCGTACTCGTTCATCTGGCAGCCCCAGGTCTTGATGTAGAGCCGCTTGCCGGCGCCATCGGTGGGCACGAATGTCTTGTCGGTGGCTGTCGTCGTCACGTCAACGAATTCCTCGTCATTCCGGCGTGGGGAAAGGGTGCGAAAGATAGCAGAAATCGCGGCCAAATCGAAGCGCAGACAAAGGCTTAAGCCCGATAAAGGCAACGCTGACGCAATACGGGCGCAGCGCTCGACCACGCCGCTTGATTAAACCGTACCGTTTTAGTACTTTTAACGCACTTATCCCGTTACCAACGGCGCATTCCCGTGCCATTGGATATCGGGGACATGGGACCGTTACCCGCGGAGGCAGGCATGTTGAAGATCAGCCGACTGAGCGATTACGCCATCGTGCTGCTGACGGCACTGGCCGGCGATCCGCGCGAGAAACCCAGCGAACAGCGCGCCAATGCACGAGCGCTCGCCGAGCGCACCGGGATCAACATGCCGACGGTGGGCAAGTTGCTCAAGCTCCTCAACGGCGAGGGCATCGTGCAGTCTCGCCAGGGGCGTAGCGGCGGCTATTTTCTTGCCCGTCCGGCCGAGAAGATCACGCTTGCCGAAATCATCGAGGCCATTGACGGGCCGATCGCGATGACCGACTGCTTCCGCCCCGATCACGATTGCTCGATGCAGAGTGACTGCGTCGTCCGGCCGCACTGGGAAGCGATCAACCGGGGCGTGCACGCCCTGCTCGACGCCACCACCCTGGCCGACATGACGCGGCCGGTGAAAGGCAGCGCGCCCACGACCCAGGTGCCGGTCTGGTACGAGCGGTCTCGCGGTGGCGAGATGATGGATGCCGACGCTCCCTCTCCGACTAGCGGCTCCTCAACGGATTCCCAACACGAACACCGCCGGGCGGCTCGACCGACCGGCCATCAGCCTTCGACCAGGTGATAACGACATGACCGAAACACAGGAACTCGAGCAACTCGTCAAGCGAGAGTACAAGTACGGTTTCACGACCGACATCGAGCAGGAAATCATCCCGCCGGGTCTTGATGAAGACGTGGTGCGCATGATCTCGGCGAAGAAACACGAGCCCGAGTTCATGCTTGAATGGCGCCTGTCGGCCTTCCGCCATTGGCAGACCATGAAAGAGCCGGAATGGGCACACGTCCATTACCCGAAGATCGACTACCAGGCACTCTCCTACTACGCCGCGCCGAAGTCCCAGGAAGAGCTCGACGCCGACGCGCCGGAATCGCTCGACGATGTCGACCCGAAGCTTCTGGAGACCTACGAGAAGCTCGGTATTCCGCTGCACGAGCGTGCCGTGCTCGCCGGCGTCAAAGGCGCCAACGTGGCGGTTGATGCGGTATTCGACTCCGTTTCGGTGACCACCACCTTCAAGGGCAAGCTCGCCGAGGCCGGCGTGATCTTCTGCTCGTTCTCCGAGGCGGTCGAGAACCACCCCGAGCTGATCAAGAAATACCTCGGCACCGTCGTGCCCCAGGGCGACAACTACTTCGCCGCCCTCAACTCGGCGGTGTTCTCCGACGGCTCGTTCGTCTACGTGCCCAAGGGCGTGAAGTGCCCGATGGAGCTGTCGACCTACTTCCGCATCAACGCGAAGAACACCGGCCAGTTCGAACGCACGCTCATCATCGCCGAGGAAGGCGCCTCGGTCAGCTACCTCGAGGGCTGCACCGCCCCGCAGCGTGACGAAAACCAGCTGCATGCGGCCGTAGTCGAGCTGGTCGCGCTGGACGATGCCGAGATCAAGTATTCCACCGTCCAGAACTGGTACCCGGGCGACGAGGAAGGCAAAGGCGGCATCTACAACTTCGTCACCAAGCGTGGCGAATGCCGTGGCGATCGCGCCAAGATCACCTGGACCCAGGTCGAGGCCGGCTCGGCGATCACGTGGAAGTACCCGAGCTGCATCCTCAAGGGCGACGACTCAGTCGGTGAGTTCTACTCGGTGGCCGTGGGCAACAACTACCAGCAGATTGACTCGGGCACCAAGATGATTCATCTGGGCAAGCGCACCCGGTCGACGATCGTCTCCAAGGGCATCTCCGCCGGTCGGGCCGAGAACGCCTACCGCGGGCTGGTACACATCGGCAAGACCGCGACGCACGCCCGCAATTTCACCCAGTGCGACTCGCTCTTGATCGGCGATCGCTGTGGGGCACACACGTTCCCCTACATCGAGGCCAAGAACGCCAGCGCCCAGGTCGAGCACGAGGCAACCACCTCCAAGGTCAGCGACGACCAGATGTACTACCTGCGCTCGCGCGGCCTGTCCGAGGAAGACGCGATGAACATGGTCGTCAGCGGCTTCTGCAAGGACGTCTTCAATGAACTGCCCATGGAATTCGCCGTCGAGGCACAGGCCCTGCTGGCCGTGTCGCTCGAAGGATCCGTGGGCTGATCCGAAGAAAATACCTTATAAACATTGGGTTAACCGAACAATTTACAAAGGCTTTTCAACATGGCACTTCTCGAAATCAAGAATTTGCACGCTGAAATCGATGGCAAGGAGATCCTCAGGGGCATCAACCTGACCATCAATGCCGGTGAGGTCCACGCCATCATGGGACCAAACGGCTCGGGCAAGAGCACGCTCTGCCACGTACTCGGCGGCCGTGACGGCTACGAAGTCACCCAAGGCACCATTACCTTCGACGGCCACGATCTCCTGGAAATGGAGACCGAAGAGCGCGCGGTGGCCGGCATGTTGCTGGGATTCCAGCACCCGGTCGAGATCCCGGGCGTCAAGAACATCTACCTGCTCAAGGAATCGCTCAACGCCAAGCGCGAGGCGCAGGGTCTCGACGAGGTCGACACCTTCACCTTCATGAAGCAGGTCCGCGAGCTGGTCGCCAGCATGGACATGGACGATGCCTTCCTGCATCGCGGCGTCAATGCCGGCTTTTCCGGCGGCGAGAAAAAGCGCAACGAGATCCTGCAGATGCTGCTGCTCGAGCCCAAGCTCGCCCTGCTCGACGAGACCGATTCGGGCCTCGACATCGACGCGCTGAAGGTCGTTTCCGAGGGGATCAACCGCATGCGCGGCGAAGAGCGCGGCATCATCCTGGTCACGCACTACCAGCGCCTGCTCAACTACGTCGAGCCGGACTTCGTGCACGTGCTCTACCAGGGCAAGATCATCAAGTCCGGTGACAAGTCCCTCGCCCATCGCCTTGAAGCCGAGGGTTACCAGGAGATTCTCGAGGAGGCATCGTGATGCGCAAAGAGCTCCCCGACTGGCTCAAGACGGCCATGCCGGAGACGGCCGCGGCCCCCGAGGCAATCGCCCGCACGGCGCGCGAACAGGCTGAAACGCTCGGCCTGCCCGGCCTGCGTGACGAGGAATGGCGCTGGACGAACCTGCGCGCGATTCAGCGGGGCCAATTCAGCGCCCCGATCGGCGTGGGCGCGGATATTGAACCGAGCATCCGCCTGCCGTTGGACAACCCGCTGCGTCTGCGCTTTATCGACGGCGTGTTCGAGGGCGTACCCAACGAGATACCTGAGGGTCTGACGCTCAGTGCACTCGCCGATGCCGACGAGGACACTCGACAAGCGGCCTTCTCGCCGACACCGGCGCCAAGCGTCGAGAACCCCAACGACGCCCTGGTCACGCTGAACACGGCGATGGCCCGCGAGGGCGTGGTGATCGACGTCGCGGCCAATGCGGTCGTCGAACGCCCGATCGTTATCGAGTGGCTCGACGGGGCGACCGAGTCGGTGATGAGCCACCCGCGGGTGCTGGTTCGACTGGGTCAAAGCTCAAGCGCGACGCTGATCGAACACATCGAGACGGTGGGTGAGCAGCCGTCCTGGCGCAACAGCGTGATCGTCTCCTCGATCGCCGCCAACGCCGCGTTGACGCACATCGCCCTTGGGCTGGACGGCGCGAGGCGCCTGGCGACCGAACGCACCTTCGTCTCGCTGGAGCGGGACGCGCGCTATCACAGCCACAACGTCCAGCTCGGCGGGCAGATGATCCGGCGGGAGTACGACATACACGTTGGCGGTTCCGGGGCTCATGTCGACCTGATCGGGCTGATGATGCCGCGCGGCAAGCAGGTGCTGGACACCCATACCCGCATCACGCACGCCGCGGCGGACACCACCAGCAACGAGCACTACCGCACCATCGCCGATGATGCCGGTCGTGGCATCTTCAAGGGCCGCATCCTGATCGAGGAGGATGCCCAGCGCATCCAGGCGTACCAGTCGAGCAACAACCTGATCCTGTCGGACAACGCCGAGATCGACGCCAAGCCCGAACTCGAGATCTACGCCGATGACGTCAGCTGCTCGCATGGCGCGACCATTGGCCGGCTCGACGAGGAAGCGCTGTTCTACCTGCGCTCGCGCGGCCTGCAGCTGGACGAAGCCCGTGGCCTGTTGATTGCCGGTTTCGCCCAGGAGGTCGTCGACGAGATCCCGCTGGTCGAACTGCGCGACTGGCTCACCGAGCGCGTCGAGCAACGTCTCGGCGAGCGTGACACCGCCGACGACGAGAAGGCGTAATGGCGGACGACGGGCGCATCCAGCCGTTTTCAGTCGATACGATCCGGGCCCAGTTTCCGGCGCTCGACCAAGAGGTGCATGGCAAACCGCTGGTCTATCTCGACAACGCGGCCACCACGCAGAAACCGCGAGTCGTGATCGACACGATCCGAGAATTCTACGAGCGCGACAACGCCAACATCCATCGTGGCGTACACACGCTGTCGGCGCGTGCCAGCGAGCGCTTCGAAAACGCCCGCACGCGGATCGCCCGCTCACTCAACGCCGACAGCGATCGCGAAATCGTCTTTGTCCGCGGCGTGACCGAGGCGATCAACCTGCTGGCCCATTCGCTGTCGGACGACTGGCGGGCCGGTGACGAGGTGATCCTGAGCGAGCTCGAGCACCACGCCAACATCGTGCCGTGGCTGATGCTCGGGCAGCGCAAGGGGATCGTGGTCCGCACCATCCCGGTCAACGAGCGGGGTGAGCTCAAGATCGACGCCCTCCCTGATCTGATCACCGATCGCACGCGGCTGGTGGCGGTCAACCACGTCTCCAACGCGCTGGGGACGGTCAACCCGGTGGCACGCGTCGCCGAGATCGCCCATGAGTGCGCTGTGCCGGTACTGGTCGATGGCGCGCAGGGTCTGCCACATGGGCCGGTGGACGTCCAGGCGCTGGGCTGCGACTTCTACGCCTGTTCCAGTCACAAGGTGTTCGGCCCCAGTGGCGTCGGCGCCCTGTACGCCCGGGGTGACTGGCTCGATCGCCTGCCGCCGTTCATGGGCGGCGGCGACATGATCGAAGAAGTACGCTTTGACGGCGTGCGTTTCGCCCCGCCGCCATCGAAATTCGAGGCTGGCACGCCCAATATCGAGGGCGCGATCGGCTTCGGCGCGGCCCTCGAATGGGCCGACGGGCTCGACTGGCTGGCGATCGAACGTCACGAGGCCGCCCTGCTCGAGCGCATGACCCGCGGGCTGACCGACATCCCCGGCCTAAGGATCGTGGGTCAGGCCGCGCACAAGGTGCCGGTGGTCTCGTTTCTCATCGATGGGGCCCACCCGCACGATATCGGCACCCTGCTCGACTCGATGGGCATTGCCGTGCGTACCGGCCATCATTGCGCCATGCCCTTGATGCACTGCTTCGACGCGCCGGCCGGTACGACCCGCGCTTCAGCGGCCTTCTACAACACACTCGACGAGATCGACCAGTTCGTCGCCGCGGTCGCCCGCGTGCGCGACATGCTCGTCTGACCAACCACCGGAGAGAACCAACCGTGGAACCGATGGAACGCATCCGACTTGCCCGTGACGTGGTCTGCACCATGGTGCCCTCGGGGCAGAAGGTGCTCGCCTCGAAGGACACGCCCGTCGAACTGATGCAGGCCCTGGGCGGCAGCTTCACCATCAAGGCGCGCGGCCATCTGCTCCGGGTCGAGGGCAAGGACGCCGACGCACTGGGCAAGGAGCCACCCCCACAGCCCGAGCTGCCGGAAAACGCCTCCGACGGGGAGGTCGAGGAGATGGTCTGGGAACAGCTGCGCGGCGTATTCGACCCGGAGATCCCGATCAACATCGTGGATCTGGGCCTGGTCTACAAGGTCAGGGTCGAATCACTGCCGGTCGCCGGACGCCGTGTGGAAGTCGACATGACGTTGACCGCTCCCGGTTGCGGCATGGGCGGCGTGATCGCCTCGGACGCGCATCAGCGGATCATGGAGATCCCAACCATCGAAGAGGCGGCCGTCGAACTGGTGTTCGACCCGCCCTGGAGCCGCGAGATGATGTCCGACGAGGCGAAGCTTGCCACGGGCATGTTCTGAGCCGGTTCGGAACGAATCTCTCCGCTTGAAATCAAACCTCTGTGAGTGAAACCGTGAGCGAAACCCTCGACGAGAACTGGATCCGGGTCTGCGAGCAGCGCGAGCTTGCGCCCGGCGAACGCCGCGTGGTGGAAGGCCCCGATGCCGACATCCTCGTGGTCAATGCCGACGGCGTAATACTCGCTGTGATTGACGAATGCAGCCACCAGGAACTGCCCATCTCCGAAGGACGCCTAGACGGCGACACCCTGACCTGCCCGTGGCACGACGCGGAGTTCTGCCTGAGGGATGGCGAGGCCCTGTCGGCACCGGCCTACGAGCCGATCGACTGTTACGATATTCGAGTCGAAAACGACACCATTTTCGTCGCCAAGACGCCGCGCGACGACTAGGGAAACTCTGCACGAATGCCATACCGCTCTGCGTGCCTTGAGCCGGGCAGATGCAAGGCGTTCGTCCGCCGCGGAAGAGTTATTCTCTTTCCAAGGACGAGAACACAGCAGATGCCCGGCTCAAGGCGCGCCCTGCGGGGCCTGGCGAGCCGCCCGTGCTCGGTGTTGCGTCGTCTTGACGTGACCACCGGCACGCCGGCGACGACGCGCCTGGATCACGAACGGCTCGCTAGGCCAGAGCGGCATGCCATTCGTGCAGAATTTCCCGAACGGCGAACATTACTGGAGGTGGTCCATGACCGCTCAAACGCACAGCGCACAACCCGTCAACGACACCCCGATTACCCCGGTAGACCCGGCCCGCATCGAGGCGGCACGCGAACGCGCCGCGGCCCTGCCTGCCGGACAGCGGCTGACCATGACCGAGGCTGCCCGCAAGCACCTCGAGCGCACCTTTGCCGACGACCCGGCGGCGCTGGGGCTGCGATTGGGTACCAAGAAATCCGGCTGCTCGGGATTCGCCTACGTGATGGACGCGGCACGCGACGTCGCGGAAGACGATCTGTGGTTCGACTGTGATGGCATCCCGATCATCACCGATCCTAAAAGCCTCGAGGCCATCCACGGCTCGGAACTCGATTACGTGGTCGACGGCCTGACCCGCATGCTTCACGTCAACAATCCCAACATCGAAGACAGTTGCGGCTGTGGCGAGAGCTTCACTGTTCGCGAAACCGACTGATTAGGAGTCTACCGATGGCCGACAAGGCGCCCAGCATCGACGCCGAGATCCAGGCACTCAAGGACGAATTCGCCTTCCTCGGCGACTGGACCGAGCGCTACCAGTACATCATGGACATGGGCAAGCAGATGCCTGCCTTCCCGTCCGGGAAACAGGACGAGGCGCACAAATTCCATGGTTGCCAGTCGCAGGTGTGGTTCGACTACCAGTGGGACGGCGACCGCCTCGAGTTGAGCGGCACCAGTGACGCGATGATCGTCAACGGCCTGATCGCCCTGCTCTTTCGCGTCTATTCGGGGCGAACCGCCGACGATATCCTGGCGACCGGTGGCGGCTTTATCGACGAACTGGGCCTGTCATCGCACCTTTCGGCCAACCGCGCGACCGGGCTGTCGAACATGATCGAGAAGATCCGGCAGCTTGCCACCGAGCGCGCCGCGGCCTGATCACTCGGCAAGCCGCCTTCCAAACTCGGGAATCGACACACCAACCGGCCGCCCTCGGCGCCGGTGCTCCCCGTCGGCGCTAACGGCCATCAGCCCGGCGCCGAATCGACCAATGATTCCATCATGCATTGATGGGCCGGGCTCGCCATCAACTCACGCTGGCGATAGAGCATCATTGCCGCCTCGGGACAGAGTCCCTTCTCGATCGGCAATACCATCAGGTCCGGCTCCGCACGGGCCTGGTGCTCCGGCAACCAGCCGAAACCCAACCCCGATCGCATCAGTTCGACCGCCGTATGCAGGTGGTTAACCGTAATCCGCTGGGCCGCGCCCAGCCAGCCGGCATTGCTCCCACGGCCGGGGTGTGAATCCCGCAACACGATTTGCCGATGTTGGCGTAGTTGCCCCTCGGCGAGCAACTGCCCCGCCGGCATCGCCTCGGCCTGTGTGACCAAGGGATGGCTCGGTCCGACGCACGGGACGAAGCGCACGCGCCCGACTTGCACACCGGTGTAATCACCGACCGGTTCGACCCCCAGGTAGATGCCCACCTCGTCGTCACAGAACATGGCCGGGCCGCCGCCGAGTACGGTCTCGAACAGCTCGATGCGGGTATGCGGGTAATCGGTGGAGAAGCGCTCCATCGCCTCGATCAGGCGATCGTGGGGAAACACCTGGTCGACGGCCAGGCGCATGACCGACGCGCCGGTATCGCGGAACTGCTCGATCACACCGCGCACGCCTTCCAGTTCGCGAATCAGTGGACGCACGTGCTCGAGCAGAATCGAACCCGATTCGGTCAGCTGGATGCGTCGCGCACGCGTCTCCACCAACGTCACCCCGATGCGACGCTCGAGCTGCTTGATGGCGTGACTGATGGTCGAAGGCGTACGGTGCAACCGCTCGGAGGCCGGTTTGAGCCCGCCGAGTTCAATCACCGTTTCCAGCCAGTGCCAGGTGCGAAAATCGTCCATCGTCGCTCCTCAATACGAAACAAGGACTATACCCATCGGTACGCCATCAGGGCCATCCCTCCGGCTGGAGCCATAGCCATAACCAAAAAAATCCCCCGGCCCGGCCTGACACGGG
>NZ_JBDODP010000032.1:0-13556 GCF_044582135.1 Guyparkeria halopsychrophila
CCAATAGGTTGGAGCGACACACATTTTTTGAAAGTGGCGGAAAACACATGCAATGGAATTATTGAAAAACCCTCCACTACGCTATAACGTAAACAGAAACGCAAACACAAGGAGCGGGACAGAAATGAGCAGCCTATTAGTAAATCTTCGATCATACCGACCCAGAGATGGAAGAGACTCTCTAGAGAATTTCATTACCGAAGCATTCCGTTGGATCATATCCAAAACCCCGCCCCTAGAAAAGGAGATTCTTTCCTTAGTAAAGGAAAAAATTGGACATGAAGAATCAATTGAACTCGGAGAACAAGAGATGGGATGGCATACTCAGTTCGGGCTAGGATCAAAGAGGCCTGACATGGTTGCCGATAACGAGAACGCTTTGCTCATCTTTGAACACAAAATTTGGTCAGATTCCAATGAAAGACAGATACAAACATACAAGGATCTCGCCGAAAAGCATTACCCATTCCGCCAAAATGCTGTGATATTAATCGTCCCTTCAAGCGGAGGTTTTCAACAAACGGCAGACGCATGCCTGTGCTGGCATGAAATATATACAAAAATGGAAACTATTTTAGGAACAAATGACCTCAGTGAGGTCGAGGAAGCATACATATCCGATTTCCTAGAACTGATGGACCATGAAGGCATTGGCCCTCCGGCCCCAGTCTCACAAATCGCACTCCGCTACTTTTCTGACACTGCAGAGCTGCCAAACAACCTTAGCCGGCTGTATGCGCAAATAACACACGAACCGTGGACAAGGGAACTGCCAGGATATGACATAGTTGAAAAAGGGTCGAAATGGGGTAGAGTCGGATTTTATCTTCATCGCAATAATTCGCCACTAAAATGGTCGCCTGCGATCGCAGTCTGCACACTTCTAGACGGGAGAGATCACTGCCAAAAGGAAAGAGTATTACTGGAACCACTAAAACTCCAAATAATTTTTAGTTTTAGCCCACATCTACATAATACATATGCTGCACTACCAGAATACAAAGTATTCACGGAATTTTTAGAGAATTATGCAACAAAAAATGGGGCGAACTTTTATAACCATCTAGAGGACAGAAAAACCAAATGCAAAAACAAATACCACCCACTTTGCATTGAGTGGCCGTTGAAAGAAATTTTGAAAAACACCAAAACACTTGAAGACCAAGTAAATGCGGCGAGAGAGAAAATAAAACCGCTCATAAGCGAAGCAATCAGTTCAGAATCGTTCAGAAACCTGACTATCGCTCTGGATGAGACAAGGACAAAAAAATATAACCAGCCGAGAGACGCTTGACTGCCCGGCGGCGCCTTGGAATTCGGCCAAGCAATTACCCGAATTTCGCCACAACAAGCCGTCGGGTCGAGCCGCCCCATCCGCTGCGATTAGACCTGCGGGGTCAAGGCGTCGGGGTGTCCTTATTTTCGCCCCTTTCTTGGACAAGTAAGAAAAGGGGCTCGCGCGCCGAGCACCGTGATTCAGTTCAAGCCCCTCACTCAATCGGCGCGTGAAATTGTTTCACCAGCAACCTAGATAATTAGACTCTGATCCACCAAAAAAAACCCTCGTGGAGGCTCAAACTCGGCCAAAGGGATCATAATAACTATTCCCCAACTCCGAATCTTTTAATCCCCAAAAAGGAGACAGGTGGGCCATATGCGCCTGAGCCTCCGAGCCGATTCTTCCTATCGTGTATAGCCTAGCCAACGACCGAGCAAACCTTTCTCCGATTACGACCATCTCTGAGTTCAACTCGCGATAAATATTCTGAGGCGCTGGATTCTCACCCATCTCTTGAACAAGGTCATCCCTAGATAAAAATATACTTGTTTCGATTGCCTCCCATTCCCTCTCTGGTGGCAAAGAGTCAGGATCTTTTCCCAACACAACATCCATATGGTAGTACCTGGCCGACTTCCCAAAACGGGTAAGCGCTTCAAGAAACGAGAGGAATCTGTCACTCTCAAGGTAATCCCAATCTTCCTTGGCAACAGGGATGTGACCAACGTACTCGGGAAGGAAGCATTTATTTTTCACGAGATCCAAAAGAACCATTAGATCATGACCATTGCGGCCTACTGGAATTTCTTTTATTCCTGGAAACCTTCCCTCAGTCTCCAAAAACCGAAAACACAAAGTAACCTTCATCAACCGCTCGAAACCGGAAGCTAACGTCAGCAAGGGAAGATGATAAAAATCATTACCACCATGTAAAGACTGAACTTGACCAAGCCCTGCCTTAATCAGCCTCGCTGAGGTTATCAGCTCCTGATCAACAGATAGCTTCTGCTGAATGGAAACTCGCGCCATGAAATAAACTCACCCTAAAGCATTCTTCCCGAGAACAATGTGATGCCTCATATGCCCTCCTGAGGCGAGACAACTTACTCAATACGGTTAAGGTGACGAGCGGGTTATTTACGAGCCATTGCGCCCGGGATAGTACGCCGCCGCCTTGGTAACGGTATCCAACTCCTCCAACCGCTCCATCAACGTCGCCTCCGGCGCCACCCGCCACTCGTCGGCAAGACGAAAAGCCCCCCGCCCCAACTCACTCTCCACCTCGACGATCACCGGCAACCCCTCCGCCTCGCGAAAAGGCTCGACGATATCCAGCAACCGCTCGGTCGCCTCGATGCCGCAGTCGGGGGTGAGCGCCACGGTGACGCACTGCGCAAAGCGAGCGCGGGCCTCGCCGATGGTGTAGATCCGCTTGTGGCGGATGCGCAGGTTGCCGTTGAACGAATCGAAGGAGACGTCGCCCTCGACGATCACCAGCTGGTCGCGGCCGACGCGGTCGGCCAGGGTTTCGATGTCGTCGCCTACCAGCCGCATCTCGCCGCGACCACGGCCGTCGTCGAGGGTGATGAACAGCTGCTTGTCGCCACTTTGCGTGCGCATGGTGCGCTCGGCGACGCACAGCCCCGCCACCACCGCGGGCGTGCCGCGGACGAAGCCACCGCCGGCAGCGGCCGCGGCGGCCTCGGCCTTGTCGGTAAGCGCATCGAGACGCCCGGTGATGAAGCACTCGAGTTCATCGAGGTACTGATTGATCGGGTGGCCAGTGAGATACAACCCGAGCATGTTCTTCTCGAGGCGCAGACGCTCGTCGTCGGACCATTCCGGCACCGCCTTGATGGGGCTCGCGACGGCGGTTTCCGGCTCGTCCATGCCGCCGAACAGGTCGCTCATGCCCGCCTCGGCGGCATTGGCGACCTGGCTGGCCGCCTTCATCGCCTCGGGGATGTGGGCCTGCAGGGCCGCGCGTGACGGACCCAGCTCGTCGAGCGCCCCGGCGCAGACCATGGCATCGAGCACGCGCTTGTTGAGAGCCTGCGCGCCGACGCGCTGACAGAACTCGTTCATGTCCTTGAAGGGGCCGTGCTCGGCGCGCTCCTCGACGATGCGCTGGATGACGCCCTCGCCCACCCCGCGGATCGCGCCGAGACCATAGACGATCTCGCGCTCGCCGCCGGCGGTGAAGCGGTAAGCGCAGCGCTGCACCGAGGGCGGCACCACCGCCAGCTCCATACGCCGGCATTCCTCGATCAGCCCCACCACCTTGTCGGTGTTGTCCATGTCCGCGGAGAGCACGGCGGCCATGAAGAACGCCGGGTAGTGGGCCTTGAGCCAGGCGGTCTGGTAGGCGACCAGCGCATAGGCGGCCGAGTGCGACTTGTTAAAGCCGTAACCGGCGAACTTCTCCACCAGGTCGAATATGTAGCCAGCCTGGTCGACATCGACGCCCTTTTCCTGGGCGCCATCGAGGAAGATCTGGCGCTGCTTGGCCATTTCCTCGGCCTTCTTCTTGCCCATCGCCCGGCGCAGCAGGTCGGCGCCGCCCAGGGTGTAACCGGCCAGGATCTGCGCGATCTGCATGACCTGCTCCTGGTAGACGATTACCCCGTAGGTGGGCTTCAAGACCTCCGTGAGCCAGGGGTGGAGGTACTCGACCTCCTGCTCGCCCTTCTTGCGCAAGATGAAGTCGTCGACCATGCCCGAGTCGAGCGGGCCCGGGCGGAACAGGGCCACCAGGGCGATGATTTCCTCGAAGTTGTCCGGCTGGAGCTTCTTGATCAGGCCCTTCATGCCCTTGGACTCGAGCTGGAACACCGCGGTGGTCTCGCAGCGCTTCAACAACTCGAAGCTCTTGGCGTCGTCCATGGGGATGGCCGAGATGTCGATCGGCTCTTCACCGGCCTGCTCGCGCTTGGCGTTGATGGCCTTGAGCGCCCAGTCGATGATGGTGAGGTTGCGCAGGCCGAGAAAGTCGAACTTCACCAGGCCCACGGCCTCGACGTCGTCCTTGTCGAGCTGGGAGGCCGGCGAGGCATGGTTCGCCTCGCAGAACATCGGCGTGAAGTCGGTGAGCTTGCTCGGTGCGATCAGCACGCCGCCGGCGTGCTTGCCCACCGAGCGCGGCAGGCCCTGCAATGCCCCGCCCATGTCGATGACGGCCTGGACTTCCTCGTCGCGGTCGTAGAGTTCCTTCAAGTCGGCCGAGTAGCGCTCGGGCTCCTTCTGACTCTTTTCCGTGCGCCCGAGGGCATCGTCGAGCGTGACGTCCATGCCCGGCTTGAACGGGATCAGCTTGGCGATCCGGTCGACGAAGCCGTAGGGATAACCCAACACCCGGCCGACATCGCGGACCACCGCCTTGGCGGCCATGGTGCCGTGGGTGGCGATCTGCGAGACCGCATCGCGGCCGTAGCGCTCGGCGACGTAGTCGATGACCCGATCGCGGCCTTCCATGCAGAAGTCGATATCGAAGTCGGGCATCGAGACCCGCTCGGGGTTGAGGAACCGCTCGAACAGCAGGTCGTAGGCCATCGGGTCGATGTCGGTGATCAGCAATGCCCAGGCGACGATCGAGCCCGCGCCCGAGCCGCGACCCGGCCCGACGGGAATGTCCTGACGCTTAGCCCACTGGATAAAGTCCGCGACGATCAGGAAGTAGCCGGGGAAGCCCATCTGGATGATGACGTCCAGCTCGCGCTCGAGCCGTTCGCGGTAGGTCTGGTGGTCCTCCGCCGGGACACGCTCGAGGCGTGCTGCCAGCCCCTGCGCGGACAGCTCGCGCAGGTAGTCCGATTCGGTCTGACCCGCGGGCGTCGGGAAGTTGGGCAGGAAGTTCTCGCCCAGTTTCAGCGTGACGTTGCAGCGCTCGGCGATGGCGAGGCTGTTGTCGATCGCCTCGGGGAGGTCCGCGAACAGCTCGCGCATCTCGGCGGCCGTGCGCAGGTACTGGCGGTCGGAGTAGTCGCGCGGACGCCGCGGGTCCTCGAGCGTGCGGCCCTGGTTGATGCACACCCGCACCTCGTGGGCGTCGAAGTCCGTCTGGTCGAGAAAGCGCACGTCGTTGCTGGCGACCACCGGCAGCTCATTGGCGATGGCGAGGTTCACGGCCGACTCGATGAATGCGCCTTCGTTGACGCGGTTGGTGCGCGTGAGCTCGAGATACAGCCGATCGGGGAAGCGCTGGGTCCAGAAGGCCAGTGCGTCGTCGACGATGTGATCCAGGCCGTGAACCAGGCCCCGCCCCAGATCGCTATCGACGCCGATCAGGGCGATCAGGCCATCGCTTTTCTCGGGCGTGAGCCAGTCGCGGCTCAGGCAGGGCTTGTCGTCGTGCTGGCCCTCGCAGTAGGCCTGCGAAAGCAGTTCGGTCAGATGCAGAAAACCGGTGTCGTTCTGCGCGAGCAACACCACACGCGACGGCGGGGTCTGGGCGTTCTCGTAGACCAGGCAGTCCGCGCCGAAGATCGGCTTGATCCCGGCACCGAGCGCGGCCTTGTAGAACTTCACCATCGCGAACAGGTTGCCCTGGTCGGTCAGGGCAATGGCGGGCATGCCGCGCGCCTTGGCCTGGGCAACGGCATCCTTGACCCGCAGGGTGCCGTCGACCAGCGAGTATTCGCTATGAACATGGAGGTGGACGAAGCTCATGCAACCACCTCCCGTGGGAGCGAGCCTCGCTCGCGAAGGCCGCACCAGCGGCCGCCCCCGCGAGAGGCTCGCACACCCCCGAACCGGGGACTCGCGCCTGGCGGCACGATTCGCTTGCAAGGCAAGCTCCCACAGGGACGGACGGGCGTCGTAGGAGCGGCTTTAGCCGCGAAAAGGTCTGATAGCGACCCCCGGTCTGCGCGCCTGAAGGCGCTCCTACGGGGATGGATGGCCGTATCCGATCTGTGGCACATCAGGCGGGCGTTCTCGATCATTTGCCCTCCAGCTGGGCCAGCGTCTCGGCCTCCATGTCTTTCAGGTCCTGCATCTCCCCGTCGGTAAAGCCGGCGGCCTTGCGGCCGAACTCGTCGTAGGGGCCGCGGATGCGCCCGGCCATGTAGTGCTGCAGCAACTCGCGGAAGGTCTGACGCGGGTCAACGCCGCGCTGCTCGCAGGCAAAGCGGAACCAGCGGGTGCCGATCTCGACGTGCTGTATTTCCTCGTTGTAGATCACATCCAAAATGTCGATCAGCGGCTGGTCGTCGTACTGGGCGAGCTTGCGCTGGATGCCGGGGGTCACGTCCAGTCCACGCGCCTCGAGCACCCGCGGGATCAGTGCCATGCGCACCATCACGTCGTGCTCGGTATCGTGGACGGTCTCCCACAGGCTGGCGTGGGCCGGGAACGAGCCGTACTCGTAGCCGCGCTCGCGCAGGTAGGCATTCAGCAATTCGAAGTGCTTGGCCTCGTCGCGGGCCACCGACAGCCAGTCACGGTAGAAATCCGCCGGCATGGCATCGAAGCGGTAGCAGGCGTCCAGGCCGATGTTCATGGCGTTGAACTCGATATGCGCGAAGGAATGCGCCATCGACGCGCGGCCCTCCGGCGTGGCGGGGCCGCGCTTGGGCACGTCGCGCGGGGCGACCAGCGTCGGGCGCTCGGGGCGGCCCGGGTCGGGGACGGGCTCGATGGACCCGGGTGTCCGCGGCACGGTGACATCGGCGGCGGCCATGGCCTCGTCATAGAGGGCACGCACGCCGTCGGCCTTTACTGACGGGTCATTGTCGCGCAGCAAAATGCCGGCACGCTCGCGGATCGTCTGGCTCATCCCTGCCCTCCGCGTTTCTTGGCGCGCTGGGACAGAAAGTCTCGCAGGTCGTCCTCGAGCTCGCGGTAGCGGGCAATCGCCGCGCGACCGGTCTCGGTCACCGTGGCGTGTCCGCCGCCGGCGCCACCGACCTCCTTGGCGACATACGGCTCGTCCTCGAGCTGGTTGACCTCCTGGATCAACGACCAGGCGCGCTTGTAGCTCATGCCCAGGGTGCGGGCGGCGTGGCTGATCGAACCCAGCTCGTCGATCGCCTCCATCAGCCGCACCTTGCCCACGCCCAGATAGTGCTCGCCGGCCTCGTCGATCAGCCACAGCCGGGCGTGGATGCCCGGGGCGTAGGCCTGGCCGGGAAGGCGATTCTGGCGGGATTTCTTCGGCATGCGCGATCGATCCGTGACGGGACGAGTGAGTGGGCTGATGGATCGGCCATGATACCCGAGCGGGTCGGCCGGGTGGCAAGGGAAGGACATGGATTTCGCCGGCTCGGGTGACGAGACCGGGACGGCCGCTGGGGCAGTATCCGGAGCACAGCTCGCTCCACGCAAGCGGGGTCCGTGGGAGCGCCTTCAGGCGCGAAATGCGCCGTGGGGCATCGACGCGTTCGCGGCTAAAGCCGCTCCTACCATGAGTTCCGATCAGCCGCGGCGGGTGTCGAGTGCGTCGCGGGTGGCCTCGCCGACGAAGATCAGCAGGACCAGCGTGCCGACCAAGACGAAGAAGGTCGAGACCGACAGCCACCAGGCGTCGATGTTGGATTTGCCCTGCGAGAGCAGCTCGCCCAGCGAGGGAGTGGACGGCGGCACGCCCAGCCCGAGGAAGTCGAGGCTGGTCAGCGCCAGCACCGCCCCGGAGACACGAAACGGCAGGAAGGTGATCACCGGGGTCATGGCGTTGGGCATCAGGTGGCGGAACATCAGCCTTGGGCCTGAAACCCCCAACGCCCGCGCGGCGCGGACGTAGTCGAGATTGCGCCCCTTGAGGAATTCGGCGCGCACGTAGTCCGATAGCCCCATCCAGCCGAACAGCGCCAATAGCGCCAGCAACAGCCCGATCGACGGCTCGAAGATCGAGGCGAAGATGATCAGCAGATACAGCTCCGGCAATGCCGCCCAGACCTCGATGAAGCGCTGAAAGACGAGATCGGTCTTACCGCCGAGATAGCCCTGCACCGCCCCGGCGACCACCCCGATGGCCGTACCGATCACCGTCAACGCCAGCGCGAACAGCACCGAAATGCGAAAGCCGTAGATCAATCGTGCGGCGACGTCGCGACCGCGATCGTCGGTGCCCAGCAGATGGCGACTATTGGGCGCGGCCGGGTTGGGCTCCTCGTTGTAGTAGTCGATCGTGTCGAAGGAAAACGGGATCGGCGCGCGGATCACCCAGCCGTCGCGCTCGATCAGCTCGACGACATGCGGATCGGTGTAGTCGGCGGCCGAGGCGAAATCCCCGCCGAAACGCGTCTCGGGGTAATCGTTCCACAACGGGAACAACAACTCGCCCTGGTGTTTGACCAGCAGTGGCCGGTCATTGGCGATCAGCTCGGCGCCAAGGCTGAGGATGAACAGGGCGAGAAACAGCCACAGGCTGATCCAGCCGCGACGATGGCGACGGAAGCGCTTCCAGGCCCGAGCGGCCGTGGAAACCTGACCTTCCGCCCCCGCGCCCTTGGCAACGGCGGTATCGGCTCCGGCATCGACAATCGACATCTAGCGTGCTTCCTCGAACATTTACCGCACCGCTTCGAAGTGGATACGTGGGTCGACCCAGACGTAGATGAGATCCGACAACAGCTTGCCGAACAACCCGATCAGGCTGAAGACGTACAGCGTACCCAGCACCACCGGGTAGTCGCGCTGCAGCACGGCGTTGTAGGACAAGAGCCCCAGCCCGTCGAGCGAGAAGATGGTTTCGATCAGCAGGCTGCCGGTGAAGAATGCGCCGATGAATGCCGCCGGGAAGCCGGTGATGATCGGGATCAGCGCGTTGCGGAACACGTGCCGGTAGAGCACCGTGCGCTCGGCCAGCCCCTTGGCCCGCGCGGTCAGCACGTACTGCTTGCGGATTTCCTCGAGGAAGCTGTTCTTGGTCAGCATGGTCATCACGGCGAAGTTGCCCACCACCATCGCGGTGATCGGCAGCACCAGGTGCCAGAGGTAATCGAGGATCTTACCCATCAGGGAGAGCTGCTCGAAATTGTCCGAGGTCAGCCCGCGCAGCGGGAACCACTGCACGAAGCTGCCGCCGCCCAACAGCACCAGCAGTACCAGGCCCAGGACGAAGCCGGGGATGGCGTAGCCGACCAGGATGACCGTCGAGGTGATCGAGTCGAACTTGCTGCCATCGCGCACCGCCTTGGCCACCCCGAGCGGAATGGAGACCAGGTAGGTGAGCAGGAAGGTCCATATCCCGAGACTGATCGAGACCGGTAGCTTCTCGACGATCAGCTCGCCGACGGAACGCTGATAGAAGTACGACTCGCCCAGATTGAAGGTCAGGTAGTTGCCCAGCATGTCGCCAAAGCGCTTATACGCCGGCTGGTCGAAGCCATAGAACTCGCGGAACTGCTCGATCTGCTCCTCGCCCAGCCCTTGCTCGCCGCGGTAGAGGCCGCCGGTGAACTGGCCGCCGGACTCAGCCGCCGCGCCCTGCGTGCCGCCCTTCAATTGCATCATCAACTGCTCGACCGGCCCGCCGGGGACGAACTGGATCACGGCGAACGAGATCAGCAGGATCCCGAACAGAGTCGGGATCATCAAGGCCAAGCGCTTGGCGATATACGCGCCCATCTACTCGGTTCCATCCCTCTGGGTCGGATTGTTCGGAATGCGCGAAGTCGGCGCCTCGCCATCGCAATTCTCCACGCAGATCACGCGCCGTTCGACCTGGCCGCCACAACCGATGTAACACTGATCGAAGGCGCCCTGACAGCCACAGTCGACGTTGCATTCGCGATCGATCACCGCGGCACGAATCTCGTCGCGACTCGGCGCCCGCGGCGGCACCGGCGGGTCGTCGTAGAAACGGTCGGTGTACCAGAACGAGGCCGGGTAGCCGTAGTAGAACGGGTCGCGGTACAGGCCGAACTGCATGGCCCGATCGAGCTGGTAGTACTGGCGCTCGCGCATGTAGACGCGACGTTCGGCCTCGTACTGGTGAAGTGCCTGGCCGAAGGCGGCATCCACCCGCGGCTCGATACCCGCGATGCAGCTCTGGCGGCGCGACTGGCAATCGGCCTGGCAGGCCTGCATGTCGGTCTGACACCCCTGCAGGCAGGACAGCCCTGCCTGGCTCGTGGGCGGCAGGTAGCGCACCTCGGTGGCATAGCGCGGACCGGCACAGCCGGCCAGTGCCACGGCGGCCACCAGGGCCAACAGGCCCAATATCGGGGCCATCCGCCCTACCCTGACCCGATTATGTAAGCCGGTGTGTGATACCGGCCGGTCGTTTGCTTTCATGACGGGCTCCCTCCATTCAGGCTGCTCACGTCGTTGACCACCGGCCCCGGCTGGGGTTCAGCGTGTGTCTCCCACCAGGTCTGCATCACCCACTCCGCGCCACTGAAGTAGCGTGGCAGCGGATCATCGTGGTAGCCAAAGCGGTTCCACCACGCGAGTCGGTGCGCGCCGATGTACCAGTTGGGCACCAGGTACTCGTGCCACATCAGCACTCGGTCGAGCGCCCGGCAGGCGATGACCAGGGCCTCGCGGTCCTCGGCGTAGATCACCGACTCGATCATCGCATCGACCACCGGATCATCGATACCACTATAGTTGCGCGAGCCCTCGCGGTGCGCCGATTCGCTGCCGAACATCTCGCGCAGCTCGTTGCCCGGCGACTGCGATTGGCCGTAGGAGACCACGGTCATGTCGAACTCGAAGCCGTTCATGCGCCGCTGGTAGAGGGCGACGTCGATGGTGCGGTAGGAAACATCGATCCCCAACCGACGCAGGTTGTAGGCAAACGGCGCGACGATGCGCTCGAAACCGCGCTGCGCCAGCATGATCTCGAAGGCGAACACCTCGCCGTCGGCGTGGCGCAACTTGCCGTCTTCCAGTTCCCAGCCAGCCTCCGACAGCAGTTGCTGGGCCTCGATCAGGTGCTTTCGCTGAATCTCGGAATTCGGTGCGAACGGTACCTCGTGCGCCTGCTCGAACAGTTCGGGCGGCAACTGCTCGCGGTACGGCTCCAGCAACTCGCGCTCGGGGCCTGTGGGGATGCCCTGTGCGGCCAGTTCACTGTTGGCGAAATAGCTATCGCAACGAGTGTACTGGCCGTAGAACAGGTGCACGTTCGACCAGTGAAAATCGAAGGCGAGATTCAGGGCGCGCCGGACACGTCGATCCTGGAACAACAGCCGGCGCGTGTTCATGGCAAAGCCCTGCATGCCGGCGTTGTTGTGGTGCGGAATTTCGCGGCGACGGATGCGCCCTTCGTCAAACGGCTTGCCGTGGTAGGCGCGCGCCCAACGCTTGGAATTGGTTTCGTGGAATACGTCGAACTCGCCGGCCTTGAACGCCTCTAGTGCCACCGTCTCGTCCTTGTAGTACTTGAACCCCAGCGTGCGGAAATTGTGCATGCCCTGGTTCACGCCGAGATCCCGCGCCCAGTAGTCGTCCCGACGGCGATAGCGGATGTCACGACCGAAGTTCACCGCCTCGATCTGGTAGGGGCCGCTGCCCGGCAACGGCGTGCGCGAATGCTCGGCGAAGTCGACGTCCAGCAAGGCATCGCGGGAAAACACCGGTAGTTCGCCGATGATCATGTGCAACTCGGGATTCGAACGACGGAAATCGAACCGCACGTGCGACGGATCGACCGCCGTCGCCCCGACCACGTCCGCCCAGTAGTAGCGATAGCGCGGATGCGCGGCCTCCCCCACCAGGGTCTCGAAACTGAAGACCACGTCACGAGCGGTAACCGGCCGTCCATCGACGAAACGTGCCTCGCTGTTGATGCGAAACGTCGCCGACAGACCGTCATCGGACAACTCGAGCCGATCGGCCAGCAGGCCGTAGACCGAAAACGGCTCGTCCCAGGCCCGCACCACCAGGGTATCGAACAGCAAGGTGTTGGTGCCGGTGGCGGCCAGCCCCTTGAGCAGGAAGGGGTTGAGCGAATCGAAGGAGCCGAATACCGACAACGTCAGCGACCCCTCGCGCGGGGCAGTCGCGTTGACGTAGTCGAAATGCGGCAATTCCGCCGGGTAGGCCGGCGAATAGCCCAGTCCCTCGGCAAAGCCGGCGGCCCGCGTCAGTGTCGGCGTGCTCGACATCACGGCCAGGCCGCCCAACCCCGCAATGCGCCGCAGAAAGGCACGCCGGTCGGGCAACAGGCAGTTTGTCCCCTCGACGGGGGCATCGGGCGCCTCGACACAATCGGTCGGGCGCGATCTGGCGGGTGTGGGGTGCTTGTTACTCATCAGGCGAATACAATACGGTGAAAGTCGAACGCAGGCCAAGCATCACCGGAAGGTTTTACCCGCCCGCATCGATGCCGCCGCCCCCACCTTTGGAAAACAGGAGAGACCCATGGGATTCCTATCCGGCAAGCGCGCCTTGATTACCGGCATTGCCAACAACCGCTCGATCGCCTACGGGATCGCCGCGGCGATGCACCGTGAGGGTGCCGAGCTGGCCTTCACCTACCTCAATGACCGCTTCAAGCCGAAGGTCGAGAAGGCCACGAAGGATCTCGATTCGTCGATCTACCTGCCGCTGGACGCGACCGACGATGCGCAGATCGACGCGCTGTTCCCGGCGCTGGCCGAACACTGGCCGGAAGGCGTCGACATCATCATTCACGCCATGGCCTTCGCCCCGCGCGAGGCGCTCGACGGCGACTTCCTCGACGGCATGTCCCGCGAGGCCTTTGCCCAGGCACACGACGTCTCCGCCTATTCGCTGGCCGCACTGGCCAAGGCCGGTGAGCCGCACCTGCGTGACGAGGGCGCGATGCTGACGCTGAGCTACCTGGGCGCCGAGCGCGTGATGAAGAACTACAACGTCATGGGCGTGGCCAAGGCCTCGCTGGAGGCCACGGTCCGCTACCTGGCCGCCTCCAAGCTGGGCGAGCGCGGCATCCGTGTCAACGCGATCTCCGCCGGCCCGATCAAGACGCTGGCCGCCTCGGGCATCGGCGACTTCAAGGGCTTTTTGGATTACGTCTCCACCAACGCCCCGCTGCGACGCAACGTCACCATCGACCAGGTGGGCAACACCGCCGCCTTCCTCTGCTCGGACCTCGCCTCGGGGATCACCGGCGAGAACGTGCACGTCGATTCCGGCTACTTCATCACCGGCATGGGTCGCTGCGACGAGGACTGACTCGCCGATTGGAGCTCGACTCACGATCAGGGCGCCTTCGGGCGCCCTTTTTCGTTTCGCCCCCGTGCGCTTAGACGAAAGCGATAAAAACACGCGGTCCGGCCGAGAAAACTTTGATTGGAAAAGGACATTTCCCACCGCCAAGATCAGACAACTAGGAATATCAGTTAATCAG
>NZ_JBDODP010000033.1:0-13298 GCF_044582135.1 Guyparkeria halopsychrophila
TGTCTTTAGGGGATTTGCCCAACCGAACAAGGTTCACTATCGACAAGCCAGCAATCGACAAGCCAGTGAACGTCCTATGGCTGTCGAACGGAGTGGCTATTCGCGCAGGGACGGCGTGAACGGGGAATGCGGGAAGGGACTGGTGGTCAGTCTCGCTTGAAGCGGGTAACCAGTTCGTGAAGCTCGGCGGCGATGCGTTCGAGATCGTGGATCTCCTCCGCGGCGGAGGCCGACTGGTCGAGGCTGGAGTTGGCCAGATCGGAGATGTTGTGCACCTGACGATCGATCTCGCCGGACACGGTCGCCTGTTCCTCGACGGCGGCGGCCATCGAGGTGGCCATGTCACGAATCTGCGCCACCGCCTCGGCCACACCGTTGAGCATTTCCTCCGACTCGCGCACGCGGTCGACCCCGGCCGTTGCCGCATCCCGACCCCGCCGGGCGACGGCCACCGATTCCTCGGCCTGCTGAGTCAAGGAGCCGATGATCTCGTGGATGTCACGGGTCGAATCCTGGGTCCGTCGCGCCAGGTCGCGTACCTCTTCGGCCACCACGGAAAAGCCGCGACCGTGCTCGCCGGCACGGGCGGCCTCGATGGCGGCGTTCAAGGCCAACAGATTCGTCTGCTGGGCAATCTGCTCGATGATGCCGGCGGCACTGGCGATCGCGCCGGTCTGGTTGGACACCCCTTCGACCGAATCACCGATGGCATTGACGGTCCCCTGCAGATCGACGATCGACTCGCGGGTGCGGGTGGACAGGTGTCGCCCCTCCTCGACCAGTTCCTGGGAGCGACTGGCCTCGTCCGCGGTGCGCTGGACATGCTCGGAGACGTCATTGATGGTGGTCGACATCTCGTGCATGGCCGCGGCGACCTGCTCGGTCTCGGCCTGCTGACGCGCAATTTCGTCCTTGGCCTTGGTGGACAGCCCCATGCTCACCGATGACTGGCGGCTGACCTGATCGGAGGCATCCTCGATCCGGGTCAGCACCGTGATCATGCGCGCCTGCTCGCTCCTGATCGACACCTTCAGGCGACCCAGCGCCCCCGCCTCATCGGTATAAGAGTTCACGGCCAGCGGATGGCTGAAGGCATGGGGCAACTGCTTGCTCAGGACCGAAATCAACTGCCGCTCGCGCAGACGCCCCATCACCCCGAACACCAGCCCCGTGGCGGCCAGCACGAGCAAGGCCGACTGCCCGTAACCGCCCGTCCACAGGCCCGCCGAGACGATCAGCCCCACCAGCCCGAGCACATCCTGACCGTGCAGGCGGAAACGACGCGCCCGGTATCCCCGCTGGTTGATACGCCGGTACAGGGGCGCGGCGCGCTGGATATCCTCGCGCGACGGGCAGGAGCGCACCGACTCGTAGCCAATCACCTCCCCGTATTCGGTAATCGGCGTGACATACGCATCGACCCAGTAATAGCCCCCATCCTTGGAGCGGTTCTTGACCAGACCCATCCAGGGCTGGCCGGCCTTGAGATGCTTCCACATCACCTCGTAGGCCGCCGGCGGCATGTCCGGGTGGCGCACGATGTTGTGGGGTTGGCCGATCAGCTCGTCACGCGAAAACCCACTGATCGCAATGAACGCCTCGTTGCAATACGTGATCCGCCCCTTGAGATCGGTGGTCGAGACCAGCCGCTCCCCGGGGGCGAAGGTGTGTTCGGTATCGGTAACGGGTAGGTTCTTGCGCATGACTCAATGACTACTTTGACGATGACTACGTGGAGGTGACGACTGCGGGACGCCAGAAACAGCCCGAAATAAATATTCGGCATATCATATATGAGATGATCGAGCCAACCGAGGAGAACTTTAGTGTTTTGAGGGGGTTTGCCCAGCTGAACAAGGTTCGCTATCGATAAGCCGGCAAACGATTGTCTAGGCGGGTGGCGATTGTGCCAGCCAGCCGCGTCCGATGCACCCCGTTTCCCGATTCTCCGGAACCCGGCAGGCTCCCCCGCCTCCAACCAGTCACGACAACCACGCAACCCGCCCATGACGGCAGACAGCCATCCGTGGAATCATCAGGTGGTTCGATTCGCGATCAACCAAGGGAGGATCCGCGATTGATCAAGGGAATGCCGATACAACGACGGCCGGGGCTCATCGCCGTGCTAGCACTGCTGCTGGCCGGCTGCGCCCTGCCGTCCTTGGAAGAACGCCACGTCAGCACCGCCATCACGCCGGCCGAGGCGCGGGCCACCCCGCTGGGCGACGCGCTTGCCCCGCAGAAGGCCGCCCATCCGGGCCATAGCGGGGTCTACCTGCTGTCCGATCCGGCCATGACCTTTGCCGCCTGGACGCACCTGGCGCGCACGGCCAAGCGCAGTCTCGATCTGCAGTACTACATCTGGCACGGCGATCTCTCCGGCACCCTGTTGTTGCGCGAACTGCTGAATGCCGCCAACCGGGGGGTACGCGTGCGGCTGCTGCTCGACGACCAGGGCACGACCCAACTCGATGACGAACTGGCTGCCCTGCATGACCACCCCAACATCGCCGTGCGCCTGTTCAACCCCTTCATGACGCGCGGTGCCCGCTGGATCGGCTTTGTCACCGACTTCGATCGGGCCAACCGTCGCATGCACAACAAGGTGATCATCGCCGACAATCAGGCCCTGATCAGCGGCGGGCGCAATATCGGCGACGGCTATTTCGGTTCGACCGACGGCTTTTTGTTCTCGGATCTCGACATACTCGCCGTGGGGCCGGTGGTCGAGGAGGTCTCGCGCGGTTTTGATCAATACTGGCAGAGTCGTTCGTCCTATCCCGTCGATCGCATCCTGCCCATCCCGAAAAAAGACGCGGCATCGAAAACGCGGGACACGCTCGACTTTGACGCCGATGCCATCACCCTCGATCCCCAGGCCGACGACCTGATGGTGGCGGTACGTGAGAACTACGTCATCGGCCAATTACTCAAAGGCGAACTCGGCCTCATCTGGGCACCAACCCGACTGGTCATCGATCCGCCCGCCAAGGGACTGGGGGAGCACGCACCGAACGACCTGATGACGCTGTCCATGCGCGAGGAGCTACGCTCCCCACGACGCTCGCTCGACATCATCTCTTCATTCTTCGTCCCCACGCCGACGCTCACCCACGACCTGATCACGCTCGCCGGCCAGGGGGTGCGGGTACGCGTGTTGACCAACTCGCTCAACGCCACCGACATGGCCCCGGCGCATACCGGATATGCCCGCTACCGCGTCGAGTTACTCGAGGGCGGAGTGGAATTGTTTGAAATGCGTCGTGACGCCGAACAGGAGCCAAGGCCCAACGACGCCATCCCCTATGGCAGTCCGGCGACCATCCTGCATACCAAGGCCATCGTGGTAGACGACGAGCAGGTATTCATCGGGTCCTACAACGTCGACCCCCGTTCGGTGTTGCTCAACACCGAACGGGGTTTCGTCATCGACAGCCCGGAACTGGCCCAGGCGATCAGCCATACCTTCGGCACCCTCGTGCCCAAGACGACCTATCAACTGGAACTGGAAGATGGCGACATCCGGTGGATCGAGCAAACGGACGACGAAATCATCCGACACACGATCGAACCGAATGTCGGACTATTCAAACGCGTGGTGACGTGGTTCTTCTCGCTGATGCCGATCGAGCGGATGCTTTAACAACCTCGCGGTAAGTCGTCCGGCTGCCCGCACGCCTTACCCCGCCGTGGCAATCACCCGGTAGGGACCGGGATGCCCGTGGCGGCCCGACTCGATCAACGCCAGCCGGTCGGCGTACCAGTGAACGGGGGTCTCGACCACCGATGCAGCCGGTGGTTGGGTAAAACGGCGCAGGGTCACATGCGGGA
The DNA here is from genome assembly GCF_044582135.1 of Guyparkeria halopsychrophila. NCBI lineage: Bacteria > Pseudomonadati > Pseudomonadota > Gammaproteobacteria > Chromatiales > Thioalkalibacteraceae > Guyparkeria > Guyparkeria halopsychrophila. Next base: position 3,832 of record NZ_JBDODP010000033.1, read on the forward strand.
CGAACGGCCAGGTATCGGCGCGCACCCCGCAGGCCAGACACAGCCCCCGCGCCTCGGCCGCAAGCCGTTCAATTTCCGCGGGCACTCATCTCCCACCGGTCCAGAAAGTCGCGAGGGTCCGGTGACCATCCGTCCTTCCGCTTCACCCTGTTCACCCTGACCGCCCTGGGCTTTCACCGGCCCCGGTCTCGTAGCCCTTGCCGACCGGCCGCTGCGGACGAGGGTCGATCGGCTTGACGCCGGCATGTCGTTTCCAGGCCATGCCCGGCGAGCCGGCCCCATCATGCCAGGCCGGTATGAGCCCCATGCAGGGCAGCGGTGCCGCCACCGACACAGAGGGACGGCGCGTGGCCGAGGGCGAGTACGGCTCGTTCAACCTCGGAAATGCCCCACTTCCCCCATCCCCAAGACCTTTCTGCCGCCCGACTAAGAGACGGCCACGTCTAGCCATGGTTTGGATTTGCATCGCTATGCATCCATGTGCAGAATGCGAACCGTTCTCGTTCCAATTGAGGTTTTTTGTCATGCCACGCATTGCACTACCAGTCGCCATCGCCGCCCTCCTCGTCGTCGGCTCCGCACAAGCCGAAACCCGAACGTTCGACCTGACGATCAAAGACCACCGCTTCCAACCCGAGGCCGTCACCATTCCGGCCGGCGAGAAGGTCAAGCTGATGATCCACAACCAGGACGCCACCCCGGAGGAGTTCGAGAGCTACGAGCTCAACCGCGAAAAGATCATTCCCGGCAACAGCAAGGCCGTGGTCTACGTCGGGCCGCTGGAACCCGGCGAGTATCCCTTTTTCGGCGAGTTCAACCAGGCCACCGCCCAGGGCCGCGTGATCGCCGAGTAACCCCAACCAACACTCCCCACCCGGGAAACACACAGGTGACGCATGTTCAGTACGGCAATCATCGTCTTCCGCGAAGTCCTCGAGGCGGCCCTGGTGGTCGCCGTTGTCCTGGCCGCCACGCAGGGACTTGCCCGTCGTAATCGCTGGATCGTCAGTGGCATCGCCGCCGGCCTGCTCGGATCGCTCCTGGTCGCCAGTCTCACCCAGGATATCTCGACGGCCTTCGAGGGCGTCGGTCAGGAGTTGTTCAACGCGACCATCCTGCTGACAGCAGTGGCCATGCTCGCCTGGCACAACATCTGGATGTCCCGACACGCCAGCCAGCTGGTCGCGCACCTGAGGCAGGTGGGCAGCAACGTCTCCAGCGGCCAGTTGCCGATCTACTTTCTCGCCACGGCCGTGGGTCTCGCCGTCCTGCGCGAGGGCTCGGAGGTGGTGCTGTTCACCCAGGGGCTGGCCGCCGGCGGCAGCGAGAGCCTGCCGATGCTTTGGGGCGCCCTGATCGGGCTGGGTGCCGGTCTGGTGCTCGGCGCCTTGATCTACTTCGGGCTGGTGCGCATTCCCACCCGTCACCTGTTCACCGTCACCGGCTGGCTGATCCTGCTGCTTGCCGCCGGCATGGCCGCCAGTGCGGCGGGCTTTCTCGCTCAGGCCGGCTGGCTGCCAGTGCAGCATCCCTTGTGGAACAGCTCCGATTTGCTCTCGCAGCACTCGGTCCCCGGCGAGATCCTGCACGTGCTGGTCGGCTATCAGGATCGCCCCACCGCCATCCAGCTGAGCGTCTATCTGACCACGCTGCTGCTGATCGCCCTCGGTATGCACCTGTCACGCCAGCGGGCACCGGCTATCAGCCGATAGTTTCATCAACCCACTGAAAAACCAGGAATGTCTCGCATGTTGAAAAAATCGCTGAGCGGCCTCGCCGCCATCACCACCCTCGCCTCCGGCACCGCCTTCGCCGGTGTCGACAAGGTCTATGCCCCCTATGTCGAGCAAGGCGAGGTCGAGCTCGAAGTGCGGGGCGTGCACGGCCTCGATTCGGGCGAGTACAAGACCAAGGTCGGCATCGGCTATGGCGTGACTTCGCGCTGGTTCGTCGAGGGCTACCTGATCGGCGAGAAGGAAGACGGTGATTTCGAGGTCGAGGAAGCCGAGATAGAGAACAAGTTCCAGCTCACCGAGCAGGGACAGTACTGGGCCGACTTCGGCCTGCTGATCGAACTGGAAAAGGCCTTCGACGAGGACGCCTGGGAGACCAAGGTCGGCCCGCTGGTCCAGAAGCAGTTCGGCAAGGTAGTCGCGACCGGCAACCTACTGTTCGAGAAGAAATTTGGCGGCGACGTCGTGGAAAGCGACTGGGAAACGCTCGGCTCGGCGCAGCTGAAATATCGTCTCAGCCCGAGTCTCGAGCCGGGCATCGAGTACTACGGCAGCGAGGACACGCAGGCGCTGGGCCCGGTCCTGATCGGCGCCAACCCGTTCGGCATGGAGCACGTCAAGTGGGAGGCCGGCCTGCTGTTCGGTCTGAACGAGGAGACCGAGGACAGCACCCTGCGCTGGCAGCTCGAATACGAGTTCTGATCGACCGCCCACGACTGAGGCTCAATCAAGGGCCGCCCGTCGGGCGGCCCTTTTCGTTCCCGCCGAACTCGCTCCGGGCCGCATCGCTCCAAGCCGCTTCGCTCCCCGAGAGGCGACGGACCGCGCGAGGATATCCAAGGGGGCGGGAAGACACGACTCGCCGAGGTGGTGCGGACAGGGCATCGATCCACTGGGTCACGCCGGAGCGGATCGCCGAGGAGGGATTCACTGTGTAGACGGGCGATCGGTAACGGCGCCACCCCCGTTTCCTGGTGCCGTGCGACGAGGACTCCGCCGGCAAGAGGCGCCGCGCCTGCCAAATCGAAAGTCACTTCTCCGGCCAGCGAGCCAGCAGACGATAAGGACCGGGGTGGCCATCGTTGCCTGATTCGACCAACACCAGCGTGTCGGCGAACCAGTGCATCGGCTCGTCGAGGTCGAGACACGTCGACGGTCGAGCAAACCGGCGCAGGGTCACATGCGGGACGAACGGCCGGGCATCGGCGCGCACCCCGCAGGCGAGGCACAGGCCGCGGGCCTCGGCCGCCAGCTGCTCGAGTGCCTCGGGCGCCCGCCTCGGGCCAATCCAGGTGACACGCGGACCGGCGAAATGCCCCAGACGATCGAGCACCAGCGGGATGGGCGAAAACGCCAGGAAATTTAACCGTTCAGCCAGGCAATCGGCCACGTCGATGCCGACGTTGCCGGGAAACGCCAGGGTCAGGTGCAGGTGGGCGGTGGGCACACCGCGACCGCGCGGCAATGAACGCGCCACGTGGTGCAATGCCGCGCGTGTCGCGTCATCCGGCCAGAGCGCGAGAAAGACCCGTCGGACCGGGTCCTCACGGTCCTCGCCGCCGTTTGCCAGCGAATCATTCACGTGCGGGGCCATCCAGCTGCTCACGCACCTCGGCGAGCAACTCGAACGAACGCACCCGGGCCGCATGATCGAAACTCGAGTTGGTCACCATCAGCTCGTCGACGCCCGCGCGCTCGACAAACGCCCCGATCTCCGCCTTGACCGTGTCCACCGAGCCGATCGCCGAGCAGGCCATGGTCTGCTCGACCACCGACCGCTCCAGACGCCCCAGCCGTTGCCGGTAGCCCTCGATCGGTGCCGGGATCGGGCCGGGCCGCCCCTGGCGCAGGGCGACGAAGGCCTGCTCCATCGAGCTGGCATGAAATCGGGCCTCGGCATCCGTCTGGGCCACGTAGGCATTGAACCCCGCCATGGCATAGGGCCGATCGAGAAATCGCGAGGGCCGGAAATGCCGGCGGTAATGCTCGAGCGCGCGCATCAGTTCACCGGGCGCGAAGTGCGAGGCGAACGCGTACGGCAGCCCCAGCGCGGCGGCCAATTGCGCACCGAACAGACTCGAGCCGAGAATCCAGACCGGCACCTTGCGTCCGGCACCCGGAATGGCGCGCACCGCTTGGCCGGGCTCGGGCGGATCGAACAGGGCCAGAATCTCGGCGACATCGTCGGGAAAGCGGTCGGGGTGACTGGCCGAGTCGCGCCGCAGGGCCCGCGCGGTGGTCTGATCGGTACCCGGCGCCCGCCCCAACCCCAGGTCAATGCGACCGGGAAAGAAGGCATCCAGGGTGCCGAACTGCTCGGCGATCACCAGTGGCGAATGATTCGGCAGCATGATCCCGCCGGCACCGACGCGAATGGTTCGAGTGTGGGCAGCAACCTGGCCGATGACCACGGCCGTCGCGGCACTGGCGATGCCCGGCATATTATGGTGCTCGGCCAGCCAGTAACGACGATAGCCCAGTTCATCGGCGCGGCGCGCCAGATCCACCGTGTTGGCCAGTGCCTTGACGGCATCGGCGTCCTCGGTGATGGGCGCGAGGTCAAGAATGGAAAAAGGAATCATGGTGGGGAGTGTAGCGGACCGAGCCCCGGCGACAGCGGGCCGGCGATTCGCCACCACGGCGTCGGCGCCAGTGGTTAATCCCTAACGAAGCTGACTGTCCTTCGATCCGCGGCGGTTGTAGGGCGAGGCCGTCTCCTGTGCCTCGTCCCGTTCGGCCTGACAGGCCACGCACAGCCGCACGCCCGGCACGGCCCGACGTCGCGCCTCGGGAATCGGCGCGCCACACTCCTCGCACTCCGCCAAGCTCTCGCCCGTCGAAAACTCGCTGCGCACCCGTTGCAGGGCATCCTCGACCGTGTCGTCGATCTGTGCCTGCTCGGCACCATCTTTCGCCCAACCACCAGCCATTTACCGACCTCCTCGATTCGCAAGCGACACAAGCGCACCCGGCCTAATGTCACACGAGCGTAGCCCTGCCTTCACGCCACGGCAACGTACGGCCGGCCATAGCCATCAAAAACGGCGCCCCGATTCGTCTGTTGCAGCGCGGACTCGACACGACCTCACGGAGTGATGAAAGCGGTGAGGTCTTCTATGCTGGCTCCGTGGCCGCACCCTCGGATTGAGCCACATCCGGCAGGCAACCGACACGACATCTAACCAGCATCCCACCATGTCCGACCCACGCTTTCTCTGCGATGAAATGCTGCAACGACTGGGGCGCTGGCTGCGCGCCGCCGGCTACGACACCGCCATCGCTACCCCGGGCAGCGAGGACCGTACCCTGGTCGCCCAGGCCCATGCCGAACAGCGCTGGCTGATTACCCGCGACCGTCACCTGGCCCGCTTTCGAAACGGTGACGGACGCGTCGTGCTGCTGAGCGCCAACGCGACCACCGAACTGGCCGCCGAACTTTCCAACCGATTTCAAATCGACTGGCTGCACCGCCCGTTCACCCGCTGCCTGGAGTGCAACACGCCCCTGGTCCCGGCCACGCCGGCGCAACTGGATCGCGTACCGAAAAGCGCCCTGGCGATCGCCCGGGAAGGCTGGTATTGCCCCACTTGCGACAAGGTTCTCTGGCGAGGCAGCCACGTGCGCCGGATGCGCCGCACGTTGGAGCATTTCGAGCGCGGTGAATGGGATATCCAGAGGGACTAGATCGCCCCAATCGATCAGGCGGCAGGCATTTGCGCCGACCGGGGCAGTTCCACGACAAAGCGCGTCAGCCCGTCCGCCGATTCCGCCCGGATCGTGCCGGAATGGGCGTGAATCAACGCCTGGGTGATGGCGAGCCCCAGCCCCACGCCCGTGGCCTCATCCCGACTCCGGGCGGGATCACCACGGTAGAAACGATCAAACAGGCGTGGCAGTTCCTCGGGCGGAATGGTCTCGCCGTCGTTCTCGACCGTTAGCTCGACCATCCCGTTTCGGTCATGGATGAACACCCCGACCTGACCGCCCGGCCGAGAGTGGCGCAGCGCATTGGACAGCAGGTTGCTCAGCGCCCGGCGCAGCATCAGACGGTTGCCGCGGATAACGGCTTTGCCCGACGAAAAAAGCGTTACCCCTTCCTCCTCGGCAAGCGCATCATAAAAATCGAGCAGATCGGCGATTTCCTCATGCAACCGAAGTTCCTGTGTCGATGGGATCGACACCCCGTTGTCCGTCTTGGCAAGAAACAGCATGTCACTGATCATCCGCGACAACCGGTCCAGCTCTTCGACGCTGGAGGCCAACACCTCCTGGTACTCACCAGAGCTACGCGAACGGCTCAAGGCAACCTGGGTCTGGGTGAGCAAATTGCTGACCGGCGTGCGCATTTCATGGGCAATATCCGAGGAGAAATTGGATAGTCGCCGAAAGGCCTCCTCAAGCCGGTCGAGCATGCAATTGAGCTCATGGGCAAGGCCGGTCAACTCTCGGGGCACCGAATCCTCCGGCAACCGCTGGCTTAGCTGACTGGCCGTGACAGCGGCGGCGCGCTGCTGGATCAGTCGCAGAGGCGACAACCCGCGACGGGCCGCCCACCAGCCCAGCAGACCACTTAACACGGTGGCAATCGGGATAAAGACAAACAGTGTGCGGCTGTAGCGATCCATGAATCGATCGTGATGATCGATGTTGATGGCAGCCGTCAAAATCAATGGATCAATGTCAGCCAGCTCGGGCTCGATTCGCTTGACGAGCCCCCGGTATTTAGACTGGCCAGTCTCCCAAGAAAATACACTGGGCGTTTCCCCCTCGCCCAGCGCACGGATCTTTTCGACGGGAAATGCGGTTTGCGATGATGACAGCAGCACGCTCCCGCCCGTCGTCTCGACAGACAACTGAAGCCCGGGGTCGCTACGAAACATTTCATCGACCGATTGTTGCAGGGCCGGTAGCTCCTCTTGGGCCGGCGGGCGCGCTAGAAGGCGTTCAAGCACCTCCACCTTGCTTTGCAGAATGCCGCGATCCATTTCCACGAAATGCCGTTCGACGGCCGCATGTAAGACCCAGGCAAGACCAATCAACACGGCTGACGACACCAGAACAAAGAGCAACGTCAGGCGCGTCGTGAGGGAGGCCGGGTGGTTCATGCTTCTCCCTCGACCTCCATGACATATCCCATACCGCGGATCGTGCGAATGAGACGGTTATCGAACGGCTCGTCCACCTTGCGACGCAACCGGCGCACCGCCACCTCGACCACGTTAGTGTCACTGTCGAAGTTCATGTCCCAGACCTGCGAGGCAATCAAGGACCGGGGCAGCACCTCCCCCTTCCTCCTCATGAACAATTCGAGCAAGGCGAATTCCTTGGCCGTGAGATCAATGCGCTGACCCGCCCGGGTCGCCCGATGGCCGAGCAAGTCAAGCTCCAGATCAGCCACTTTGAGTGTCGTGGACTCCGGCTCGCCGCGTCCCCGTCGAAGAAGGCTCCGGACCCTCGCCAACAACTCCGAGAAGGCGAACGGTTTTATCAGGTAATCGTCCGCACCCAGTTCGAGCCCACGCACCCGATCCTCTACCTGGTCACGCGCCGTCAGGAACAGCACCGGCACATCGCGACCGCCTCGCCGCAGGGTCTCGAGGATCTGCCAACCATCCATGCCGGGAAGCATGACGTCGAGAATGAGGAGGTCATGATCCTCCGTCAGAGCCATGTGTAGCCCCTCCACGCCGTCGGCCACCAGATCCACCGAGTATCCGGCCTCACTGAGGCCTTGCCTCAGATAGCTGCCCGTCTTGCGTTCGTCCTCGACGATCAAAACCTTCATACACATCTCCAGTCCGAGACAGACCGCCAGTTTGCCATTCGCCGCCCGGCGGCGCGTTCAGGTTACAGCGTTGTCATTTTCCGGTCAGGTTAACGACAAGGAATCGAACTACCCTTGGTGACGTACCTTATGAAGTCGAACCAGGGGAAATGAACCCATCGCACGCACCGTTCTCGAAAGCCTATGCTGGTCGGCTTCTCAGGAAAATAAGCAGCGGGCCACCGAAAACGATTGTTTAATCACGCGTTGTTGGAGAAAAAGAAATGGATCGTCGCCTCTTCCTCAAGAGCAGTCTCGCCGCCGCGACCACAACGGCTTTCGGCGCGACAGCCACAAAAGTAGCCTGGGCGCGCCCGAACGCTCGTCCCACCTTGCCGATGCCCGGCTTGCTCGATCTGACACAAACCGGCCGCCTTGACCTTGTGGCCCAACAAGGCCGCCACCGCTTTGGTCAAGACAGCGCACCCTCCTCGACGTTTGGCTACAACCAGGCCTACCTGGGACCGATCGTTCGCGCCAATCAAGGGCAGGAAATCGCGGCTCGCATTCTAAACGACCTCCGGGAGCCGCTCGCCACCCACTGGCATGGACTGATCGTCCCCGGCGAAGTGGACGGCGGCCCACACCAGGCAATCAACCCCGGCGAGGTTTGGGAGCCTATCCTTCCCATCGACCAACCGCCGTCCACCGCCTGGTTTCATGCCCATACCCATCCCCACACGGCCAGGCAGGTCTACTCCGGTCTGGCCGGCGTTTTCCAGATCAGCGATGGACGAGACGACGAGCGCGGCCTGCCCCACGAACACGGGGTCGACGATCTCACTCTGGTCCTGCAGGACCGGCGGTTCGATGAGGCCGGGCGCCTTTCCTACCGCCTGGGGATGTTCGACCGGATGCAAGGTTTCCGGGGAGATCAAATCGTGGTCAACGGCGCCCCGAACCCTCGATCAAGCGTGCCTCGTTCGATCGTGCGACTTCGGCTTTTGAACGGTTCGAACGCCCGCATTTATCACCTGCGTTTCGATGATGGCCGTCCGATGCATGTCATCGCCTCGGATTCCGGCTACTGGTCCGACGCGGTCCCGACCAACGAGCTTCGCCTGGCACCCGGCGAACGTTTTGAGGTACTGGTCGACTTTAGTGACGGGCGTGACGTCAGCCTGCTGACCGGGCCCGATCAAAACCGGGGAGGCCCCGGGATGATGGGCATGATGAGCAATATGCGCTCGTTCACCACGGGCTTCCTTGACGATGACCTGCCGATTCTTTCCTTCCATCCCGGTGGTCGCAAGGGCGCCATCGATCGCATGCCCGAGAAGATCGATGACGATCTCGGTCAACCCCCAACGAACTTCGCTCGCAAGCGACGGTTTTCTCTGGACATGATGCTCGGAGGCATGCCGATGGGGGGAGGCATGATGGGCAGAGGCGGTGCCGGGCCGACCATGGGGATCAACGGTCGGGCTTTCGACATGCAGCACATCAACGAGCAGGTATCCCTCGGCACCACGGAGCATTGGGTCATCGAGAGCGACATGATGATGCACCCATTCCATATCCACGGTGTTCGATTCCGGGTTCTGGCCGACGAGACCGGGCAAGCTCCGCGCCTGGAAAACCGTGGCTACAAGGACACCGTGCTGGTGGATGGCCGCGCCGAGGTCGCCGTGGAATTCACGCAGCCGGCCGCCCGGGAGACACCCCTCATGTACCACTGTCACATCCTGGAACACGAAGACGCCGGAATGATGGGCCACTTCAGCGTTTCCTGACTTTTGGGGCGGGGTTTGCCAAGGCGCGAGCGAAAGGTCCGCTGCCGGCGGGCAACCGACAGCCGCCGGCGTTATCGCGTATGACACCCAATGCAAGGGCTACCAACGGGAGGCAAGAATATGGATTACGGACATTTCATGGGGTTCGGAGGGGGCTTCATGTGGATCATCTGGCCT
>NZ_JBDODP010000034.1:0-11674 GCF_044582135.1 Guyparkeria halopsychrophila
TGGCTCGTAGGTGCAGGTGCAGGTGGCGGCCCAACAAGCCCTGAGCGCCTGTCACAACTATCTTCATTCAATCTCCCAAGTTTCAGGCAAAAGCGGCTTTACGCACTCAGCGCGGCACGCACTTCCGGCAGTGTCAGCAACAGCTCTTTTAGCTCATCCTTGTCGAGCTGATAGGTATTGTGGGAGTGGTAATCCTCGGTGGAGACCTCTTCCACATCGCCTTCGGTGAAGTACTTGCTGTAGTTCAGGTCACGGTCATCGAAACTGACACGGTAATAGCCTCCCAAATCCTCCGCACGTCGCAATTCTTCGCGGCTAGCCAGGGTCTCATAGAGTTTCTCACCGTGGCGCATACCGATAATGTGGATTTCGTTCTTTGCTTCGAACAGATCCAGCAGCGTTTCCGCCAAGAGTTGCACGGTGCAAGCCGGCGCCTTCTTGATGAAGATGTCGCCTTGACGAGCGTGATGGAAGGCGAAATTGACCAGATCAATCGCGTCCGGAAGCGAAAGCATGAACCGAGTCATGCTCGGCTCCGTCAAGCTTAATGGCTTTCCCTCCCGAATCTGCTTAATGAATAGCGGTATCACCGAGCCACGCGAACACATCACGTTTCCGTACCGCACGCAAGAGATCGTCGTCTCCCCTTCACTAAGTTGCCGACTGGCCGCTTGCGCCGTCTTTTCCATCATCGCCTTGGACATCCCCATGGCATTTATCGGCATTACCGCCTTATCGGTACTCAGACAAACCACGCTCTTCACACCCGCCTCGATCGCGGAATCGATCACGTTCTGACTGCCGAGGATATTGGTTTTTACCGCTTCCAGCGGAAAGAACTCGCAGGAGGGGACCTGTTTGAGCGCAGAGGCGTGGAACACTAGGTCGACACCGCGCATGGCCTTGTCGACGGAGTGGCGGTCGCGCACGTCGCCGATGTAGAACTTCAGCTCTGGCCGATTATAGGCAATGCGCATCTCCTCTTGCTTGGCCTCGTCACGGCTCAGAATGCGAATATAATCACATTCCCAAGAAAGCAATTCATTGACCATCTGGCGACCAAAAGACCCTGTGCCTCCCGTTATCAGAACCTTTTTTCCTTTCATCTCACTCACCACCTTTATTCAATATAAGGCCAATTAGAAAAATATTAATGAGGAGACGCTCCACTCGCCTCTTCATAGGTTTTTCGGAGAAACGCAAACGTTTCGTCTGCACAACGCAACCAAGAATACTCTTTGGAACGACGATACGCCTTTGCCGCCAAACAGTAGCGCCTTTCTGGGTCATCTAAAAGGTTCCTAATTGCATCCGCTATCATGGCTGGCTGCTCTGGATCGAAATATTGCCCTCCATCCGCGAGAATCTCTGGCATAGGGCCACGATCTGAAGAGGCGATTGGTAAACCACCAGCCATCGCCTCCAAAAGGATATTTGGCATATTTTCACAGCTAGAGGCGAAGACAAAAATATCGGCCTCTTTATACTCCTGATCCAATTTTTCATGCGCTACCGAACCACAATACACCAGCCAATTCTGGTCGGGATCGAGCTTAACAATCACCCTTTTTAGTTTTGAAAGAGCGGGCTCGTACCCACCGCCAACCAACCTAAGCTCAACTGGCCACCCTTCGTCCCTAATCTGGCTAATCGCTTCGGCAACATGCCACTGGTGCTTATATGCATTAACCGTGGATACATAAAGTATCCTAACTATTTCCCGCGACCGAACACGAGCGGAGTTCCAGCGAATCGAGGGCGCATTTAGGAAACGACTATCAATCCCGTGTGGGATAACCACATTTTTACTGGGCACTTCCTGAAGCTGTGCGGTTATCTGCGCACGGGCGTAATTAGTCAAAAAAATTACACCATCAGCCTTTTTAAATGCGCGACTTTGAAGCCACCGCAACGCTTCAAGCCGGGCTCTAGAAATTCCTGGGGGGTATCGTGCTTTTTCCCTTTTTTCAAAAGGCAGCATATTGCGTGACATCGTCACCCAAGGTACGTGTTTTGGACCGCCAAGCCCACCAGGAATCAACAACAGGTCACACGATTTCTGGGCCAATCTGGGTAGACGAAGCGTTCGCCATAGGAACCGGGATATAAGACCACGGTCAAGCTGAGGTTCATGGATAAGTTTGACCCCCTCACGCCCATCCTCTAGCGCCGAGAGTGTTCGATCACCACCCCAAACAAGAAGCTCCGAAAAGCCGTGCCGCTCTGGATCCGCAGCCTTGATAAGTTGCCGCAGATGCGTAAGACCACCTCCGCCTAAAAGGTTCGAAGCATCAATCCCAATTCTCATGACGTTGGCCCTAAATGCTGCGCGCCGCTATCGACATCTTGACGCATTCTCCTCATGGAACCGATATGTGCCATATTTAAAAGAATGGCAAGAAACATAACCACACCCAACAGCCTAAAAATGCTCTCCTTTTCAACGAGAACCCCTGTCCACAAAAACAACATTCCTGGAGCAATCACAGAATAAGAGACTAAAGCCCATCCCTTATACGAAAAACGATACAGTAGGCCATAGAACAAAAATACCAACATAAAAATCCCAGCGGAATGAAGCCCACCGTACTTAACACTTAACACAGAGAACGCGGGTAAGATTTTACCCTTTTCCCGCAACTCATAAAACAGATCGGAACGCGAGGACTCTAGCACAAGGCCAAAATTAGCAAATGCCTCATATACATACATAAGCGGCTGAACCATGGAGTACATCCAAGCAGATTCTAGGGCATGAAAACTCTGGCCGTACCAAAAATCATAAAAATTGGCCTGCGCCCTGATAAAAGCATTGAGAACAACAAAGGATGCGACAAGAAAAAATGCAACCAAGACACGACTAACCCGTGGCTTAACTAAAGCGGTGTAAACGACCAACCCAGATACCACCGAGTATAATATCGGGGACCTTTTACCGTATGAAACCAGTGCCACGGCGATAACAAATAATCCCAGAATGAGAAGAACCCCCTCTGCATTCGAAACTTTTTTAGCCAATGATTTTGATGAAAAATATCGAACAGTCACTAGAACGATAAATATTTGAGAAAGGGAAAAAACCGTTGCGGTACCCGGAACATGCCAAAACTCTTTGGCCGCAGATGTGGGATCGTCTGAGAGTATTGGAAAGGAAAAACCGGAAGCCACCGCTGCGACCAAATATGCACCTAACGGCAATATTAAAAAAAAAACGACAATCGACCCGGAGGAATATAAGCGAGAGTTTTTGGACAGCAATTCCGGACGGAAATCCTTTGCGACCGAACCACCCCTAACTAGAAGAAAAACCAACAGCTGCGAGACATGGAACAACAATACCACTAAAAAGAAAAACGTATACGAAGCCGACGACATACTTGGCAACGTGAAAATCAACGTTTTGAGCGGGATCTGGGCAATTAAGAATGGAAGGACCCAACCGAAAAAAAACAGGCTTCTTGGGTTTGGGCGATAACCCGACAGAAAAAGAAATACGAACAACTCGACGAATACATAGCCGAGGAAATAGACACGCATCACGCCCTGATCCAAGCCGGCATAACCCATGAGAAAGCCGAAAACACCGACAAACAGAGCACTGAACTGGCTAAGCACGTCGGCTTTAGAACCTAATCCGGCTATCTGCATTTCCACCCCGCCTTACGACCATGCGCCAAAGCAACGCGCTCGAACACGTCCGCTAGTTGGCGCGCAACCACTTCCGTTGAATATTTCTCGACAACAACCTTTCTTCCCTGTTTGCCAAGACACACCCTAAATTTTGGATCGTCACACAATTTAAGCACCGAACCATACCACTCCGTCTCATTAGATGCAGAAAACCCAACATCACCCGCGGAAAGGACATCATTATTCATCCCAACTGGCGACGCGACAACCGGGATCCCGACCGCCATATACTGGAGCAATTTAAAGCTACATTTTCCTTGGCTCCAGTCCGAATCACGCAGAGGCATGATCCCTACATCGAGTTCTTGAAGGTCACTTACCTCGCCTGACTCAGACCAGTACCTAAATTCCACACGTTCTCCGTCAAATTGCCACCCGTACGGACGCTCGTTAGAAATAATTAGAATCCTCACATCGTCCCGATCAATTAAGACCTTTTCCAGCGCCGGCTTAGCGATCTTCAGATTAGGAAAATTTCCTGACGTCCCGATCCACCCAATTGTGCAACAATGTCTGCTTTTCGTTTCATGAGAAGTTCTAGGGCGATATTTTTCGGTATCGATGGCTGTGGGAACCACATACACTTCGTTACAATACTGGCTATACCATCTGGAAATATATTCATTGCCAGCGATAACCACATCGACATTTTTCGCGAGACGAGCCGCGGAGCCAACACCTCTCGGATCAGAAAGCCAAATTGCGTCATCTACATCAAGAACTCGAGGGTGGGGCAGGAGTTTAACTGTCTCTTCGAGACCCGGGACAACTGACCGGCTGATTAAGGTTATATCGGATTTTCTCGACCCAACAAAAGAGGGTAACCGAGTGATAATATTAATAAAACTCTGAATAATTGCCCACGGGAACAGATAACGGCGCCTTATCCGGCCAAAGATCCAGGGAAGCTGGATCATTTGCGGTATGGCCGGACAATACTCTGTTACTGTTACGCATTCTTGCAACAGCGGGTCAATATATTGACGAACACGAAAGCGCGAAGACGGAACATTTTTCCCTTTTGTCAGCGCAGCAACGTAAATGCGACGTTTCTTAAATTGTGAGTTCATTACTGGCTTTCCTTGGATCGGCATTTATCCAACGAGGCCAATAATTCAAAATCTCTTTGGTAGAAATCTTCTATAAACGACTTCACGTAATCACTGTCAACCAAATCTCTCAGAGCCGCCCCTTGCTGCGTGTAAAAAATAGACCGAAGGGATCGATATTTCTGATCTGACAAGAACGGCTTAAGCATTACTTTCACTATAGGAGAAGCTGGGGTGATCAGTTTTCTCATTGCTGGAAAACGATAAACAACCGACTGATTCACACTGACGCGTTGCTCGCTTCTCTCATAATATCCGGATTCGCCCTCGCCAAGATACTCATTAATGTTATAAAATAATGATTCCAAATCATCTAGACCGTACACAGCATCAATAATCTTGCGCCCGTCGTGATAAACGTAATCATGCTGCGGTTGAAAATGAATATACTTGGCCGGCAATAAGGTTTGCGCATCATTCATTTTTTCTAAGTCACATATTACACGCGTCAATTCGGATTTTAAATCAGACGGAGAGAGATCTTTTATATGACCCATTCCGTACCTTTTTAGATGCTGAGCAAAAGACGATGGAAACCTAGCAAAGGGATCTCTAACCACCGCGAATGATTTGTACTTAATCACTTTTTGATATTCATTTGGAAAATACTTTTTGAGCACAAACAATGGAATATGGACATAATCAACCAACCCTAAATCTGGATGCACTTCGACGCGGCCAGTGAACGCCCCGTTAGTCTCATCAAAGTTCTGCAGCCGACTTCGGACGGTCGACCCGCCGCATTTTGGTATGTGGATATACACAAACTCATAACGATCACTGATGATCATAATTAAATTTATCCCCAAAACGTTTATATCACTTTGCAAATGCGATATTGATTTAACGACCAACATCATATGCAAAACAACGAATTCGTGACTACGATACACACCCCATTGAGGGCCTACACTGTCGCCGAACCGCGCTTGAAGCAACGCACACCGTCCGAGCCTCTATTTCGACATTTCTATGGTTAGTTCCATAAGGAGCCGAGGCGCCCACAGCAAGCCATCGTCCGGATGTTTAGCTAAATAAAAATAACTATTCGTTATTTTTATTTCCTCCAGCCAAGAATTCCGATCGTTCACACAGCCTACTTGCAATATTATTCAGGAAAGGTGCATCTCGAAAAGATCTATTTGAATCCATGGTTGTCCCTTAAAATTCAAATCGGTCCGGGCCACATTTTCAGGCGCCTTGTCACTAGCACTGCTAACACAACATTCCAAACGATTAAACCGATGGCGGTTGCGAGTGCAGCCCCGACGGCGCCAAGTGATGGTATCAAGATTGCCGCTGCAACGCCGCTGACAAGCAACGCTACCACCTGTCCCAGCAAGGTATCGTGCTCAAATCCACTCATCGTCAGCAACATGCCAACCGAGCCAAATCCAACATTGATGAGTTGGCCTACCGCAAGGATTGCTAACGGCAAGGTGGCTATCTCCGCATATTGCGCACCAAATACGACACTTAGAATCGGCCCACCGAAAAAGATCAGTGGCAATGCAATCGGCAACGCCACCACCAGCGCCATCCGTGCCGAATGGCGACTGAGCGCCTGGAGCCTTAAAGGGTCCCCGGAACGATGAACCTGGGTGATGTGCGGACCAATGACCAGGTTCACCACGGTCAGGGACAGCGCCACCAACATCGCACCCCGCTCGGCAACCTGCATGGCAGCCACTTGGTCGTCCGTGCTCAACCAGCCCAGCAGGAGTATGCCGCTCTGCGTGCTCAGGGTACTGGCCGCTACCAATACCGTGAAGGGCATCCAGGCATGTAGCCATTGCCGGTTTAGCGCGGCGTCCCTTGCCGGCGATGCGCCTTCACTTTCGGGGAACGTGCGCTTGAGGAGCACGACGCCAACGGCGAATGCCATCGCCAGCCCGACGAGGAACGCAACCACGGCGGTCAACGGGTTTAAAGAACCCGCAACTAGCAGGGAGCCGGCCACGACCAAAAGAACCAGTGGCCGGACGAATAAATCGGGGAATTGCCCCTGCACCACCCGGCGAAGACCGGCCAGAATGCCGGCACGTACGGCATTGAGTCCCAGTAGCGGCAGGGCGATCAATCCCGCCAGTAGCAGTGTCCAACGGTCATCGACTTGCCACTCGGCGAACCAGAGGGCGGCCCCACCCACCACGATGGTGACCAGGACGCTGCCAAGCAGGACGTGGCGATTAGCCCATTGCAGGAGTGCACGGATTCGGCCGTCATCACCAGCCTGATGCATGCCGGCGGTTTCACGGGTGGTGAGTTGCATCAGTGCCGGAGCCAGCGGAATGGATAATGTGGTGATCAGGGCGATCACGAACGCATACTGGCCAAACCCTTCCGGACCGAGGCTCCGCGCCAAAAGGATGGTGGCCAGCAGCATGAGCGGCAGGGAAAGCACCTTAAGCGCACCGACACCCATGCCGCCACGCAGGAGCTGGGCGCGTAGTCCGTCGCCCCGCCCCATGGCGACCAGACGGCTGAACCGACCCTCATTCAATCGAAATACTCCGCGTCACGAAAGGACGGGGCCTGCCCGTCCTTGGCCGAAACCAACGGTCGGCTTTCAACGGGCCAGCCGATGCCCAGTTCGGCGTCGTCCCAGCGGATGCTGGCCTCGCACTCAGGGGCGTAGAAATCAGTGCACTTGTACTGGAACTCGGCGACGTCGCTGGTCACCAGAAAGCCATGGGCGAAACCGGGAGGAATCCACATCTGGCGCCGATTGCCGGCCGAGAGCGTCTCCCCCACCCACTGGCCGAAGGTGGACGCCCCCTTGCGGATGTCCACGGCCACGTCGAAGACCTCCCCGACCGTCACGCGCACCAGCTTACCCTGAGCGTGTGGCGGAAACTGGTAATGCAGGCCGCGCAAGGTGCCCTTTACGGATCGACTGTGGTTGTCCTGAACGAAGATGACGGGGTACCCGACGGCCTCGTCGAAGGCCTTCTGGTTGTAGCTCTCGTAGAAGAAGCCGCGATCGTCTTCGAAGACGCGGGGTTCCAGGAGCAAGACGTCGGGGATCGAAAGCGGAGTGGCTTTCATTCAAAAGACCCTCTCTTCGAGCACGCGCTTGAGATAGCGGCCGTAGCCGTTCTTGAGCAGGGGGCGGGCCAGCTCTTCGAGCTGGTCGGCATCAATCCAGCCCCTGCGGAAGGCAATCTCCTCGGGGCAGGCGACCTTGAGACCCTGGCGTTGCTCGAGGGTGGCGATGAACTGACTGGCGTCCAGCAGGGATTCGTGGGTACCAGTGTCCAGCCAGGCGTAGCCGCGCCCCATGATTTCGACGTTAAGTTTGCCGGCATTCATGTAGGCCACATTGAGGTCGGTGATCTCCAGCTCACCACGGGCCGAAGGCTGTAGTTCCTTGGCCATGGAGACGACGTCGTTGTCGTAGAAGTACAGACCGGTGACGGCGTAGCTGGACTTCGGTTGCTCGGGTTTTTCCTCCAGCGAGAGCACTTTGCCGTCGGGGTCGAACTCGGCGACGCCGTAGCGTTCCGGGTCGTGGACGTGGTAGGCGAACACGGTCGCGCCCTGCTCGCGCTCGATGGCGCTGCCAAGCAATTCGTCGAAGTGGTGGCCGTAGAAGATGTTGTCCCCAAGCACTAGGGCGCAGGGATCATCGTCGATGAATTCCTCGCCGATGATGAAGGCCTGCGCCAAGCCGTCCGGGGACGGCTGCACGGCGTATTGCAAGTTCAGACCCCATTGGCTGCCATCGCCAAGCAGTTGCTTGAAGCGCGGGGTGTCTTGGGGTGTGGAGATGATCAAGATGTCGCGAATGCCCGCCAACATCAGCGTGGAGAGCGGGTAGTAGATCATCGGCTTGTCGTAGACCGGTAGCAGTTGCTTGCTGATCGACAGCGTGGCCGGATGCAGGCGGGTGCCGGAACCGCCGGCGAGGATGATGCCTTTTCTCTTCATCAGGATCCGTTTGTCTTGGTAATCTGGTCGACCATCCGGTCGACGTGAATGGTCCAATCGGGGAAGTGCAGGCCCAATGCCTCTTCCAGGCCGCTCGAGTCCAAACACGAGTTCGCCGGGCGGGTCGCCGGAGTCGGGAAGTCCGCCGTACCGATCGCCTGGAGATCATCGCCACGAACTCTCAGCTCTTGCCCGTTGACGATCGCCCGGTCGATGGCTCGACATGCCAGACCGTGCCAACTGGTCGCACCGTTCGCGGTGAGGTGGTAGGTTCCAGCCGGAAGCTGAGCCTGCCGGAATCCCGCTAGGGCGAGCGAGGTGACGTCGGCGATCAGTTCCGCAGAAGTTGGTGCACCGATCTGATCGGCTACGACTTTCAACTCGTCACGTTCCGCGGCCAAACGCAGCATGGTCTTGATGAAGTTCTTCCCACGCGCGGAATAGACCCAACTCGTGCGGAAGATCAGGTGGCGACAACCGCTTTCTCGCAACGCAATTTCGCCGGCCCGTTTCGTACGCCCGTAGGCGCTTTGCGGATTAGTGGGATCACTCGGCTGGTAGGCCCCTTGTTTTGAGCCATCGAACACATAGTCCGTGGAGTAGTGAACCACCAGCGCGCCCGTATCGTTGGCATATGCGCCTATTTCCGCCACGGACTCCGCATTGACCGCCCTCGCGACCGCTTCCTCTTGTTCCGCTTTATCGACAGCGGTGTAAGCCGCAGCATTGACGATGATATCGGGCTTCTCCTGAGTCAATCGCTGCCGCACAAATTCCGGCGCTGCCAGGTTGATCTGCTCACGACCAAGCGCCACGACATCACCGTGCGGGAGCAAGGTGCGCGAGAGCTCACGCCCCACCTGTCCGTTTGGGCCAAGAAGCACGATCTTCATGTCCCAACTCCAAGCCTTTCGCCCTGGTAACTGCCATCCTGCACACGGCGGCACCAGTCTAGGTTGTTCAGGTACCAGTTCACAGTCTTTCGCAACCCGGTCTCGAAGGTTTCTTCAGGGATCCAACCCAGCTCACGCTCGATCTTGCCGGCATCGATGGCATAGCGCAGGTCATGACCCGGGCGATCCCGCACGTAGGTGATCAGGCCGCGGAAGCCAGCGTCGTTGCCGGCCGCGCGGGCGTGCCGGTTGTCGGCGGCCAGTCCTTCCAGCAAGTCGCAGATGGCGTGCACCACGTCGATATTGCGCTTCTCGTTGTGCCCGCCGATGTTGTAGGTCTCCCCTGCCCGGCCTTCCCACAACACGGTGTGCAGGGCCCGGGCGTGGTCTTCCACGTAGAGCCAGTCACGCACCTGCTCGCCCTTGCCGTAGACCGGCAGGAGCTTGCCTTCTAGGGCATTGAGGATGATCAGCGGGATGAGCTTCTCCGGGAAGTGGTACGGGCCGTAGTTGTTGGAGCAATTGGTGACCACGGTGGGCAGGCCGTAGGTTCGCTGCCAAGCACGCACCAAGTGGTCGGAGCTGGCCTTGGAGGCGGAGTACGGCGAGCTGGGGGCGTAGGGCGTTTTCTCGGTGAAGAGCTCATTCAGGCCTTCCAGATCACCGTATACCTCGTCCGTGGAGACGTGGTGGAACCGGAAATGCTTCCGGCCGGCCTCGTCGAGCTCGTTCCAGTACGCCCTTGCCGCTTCCAGCAGGGTGTAGGTACCGACGATATTGGTCTCGATAAACGCTGCCGGGCCGTCAATCGAGCGGTCCACGTGACTTTCCGCTGCCAGGTGCATGACTGCGTCGGGGCGGTGCCGGGTGAACACGTCTTCCAGGGCGGCACGGTCGACGATGTCGACCTGCTCGAATCGATAGCGCGGGTCGTCGGCCACCGAGGCCAGCGACTCGAGGTTGCCCGCGTAGGTGAGCTTGTCGACGTTCACCACCTGGTCGGAGGTGTTGGCGATGAGGTGACGGATGACCGCCGAGCCGATGAACCCGGCACCGCCGGTGACGAGAATCTTCATAAATCGGAAAGCACGTGTTTGTGTTCGTGTTTGAGGTGTTGAAATCCAGAAGAGGTCAGAGGTCAGAGGTCGGTCAGGCAGAGCTTGTTGCCGGGCTTCCGCTGCTGCACGTTTTTCTGACAGAGATCTGATCGCTGGCTTCTCAACATCTGCCGTCTCATTTACTGATTGTTTCTGTGGGTTGGGCTTCAGTCCAACGGTCGGCCGTCAGGCCGACTTCCTGTCCGATTCTATTCGGCAAACCTATCCATCCGCCCCTCGGGCGGATTGTCGGGCTGAAGCCCGACCCACGGCGCCGCTTGGCACCGCTTGACCTCGTTTTTCTCCCGTCATTCCCGCGAAAGTGGGAATCTAGGCACGGTGCCGTCTGAAAACACCATGGATTCCCGTCCCCGTTTTCACGGGGACAAGCTGTAGCGAGAATGACGAGTTTGGGGATCAGGCGTTGTACCCCGCGGCGGCGAATGCAACTCGCCGCTCCAATGGTGGTTTACAACCGGCCGTCGACTTCGTCCCTCCCCAGCAGGTGCTTGATGTCGTAAACGATGCCGTTGTCCCGCGTAAGGGCGCGGATGCCTTCGGCGCCCAGTTGGCAGAAGTCGTCATGGGCAACGGCCACGATCACGGCATCGAAGGCGCCCTGGGCCGGGGCGGGGTCGAGTTCGAGGCCATATTCCTCGCGGGCTTCGTCGGCATCGGCCCAGGGGTCATGGATGTGGACGTCGACGTTGTACTGTTCGAGGTGGTGGACCACGTCGACCACGCGCGTGTTCCGCAGGTCCGGACAGTTTTCTTTGAAGGTCAGGCCAAGGATGAGCACCTTGGAATCGACGACCTGCACGCGGTGCTTGGTCATCAGTTGCACGATCTGGGCGGCGACGTATTCGCCCATGCCGTCGTTGGTACGGCGGCCGGCGAGGATCATCTCGGGGTGGTAGCCGATCTCCTGGGCCTTCTGGGTGAGGTAGTACGGGTC
>NZ_JBDODP010000035.1:0-10432 GCF_044582135.1 Guyparkeria halopsychrophila
CTTCATCAACGTAGGCTTAGCAGCGCCTTTCGGCATTTCAACGCTGTGCTCCCAATATGCCGGAGCATGCTCCTCCCTCAGGGCGACACAGCACACCATTGGGCACCGCCAACCATGACAAAGAAAAATAAGACACTGAATTATTCTGCAACAGCCTTGATTGCCATGTTTCTGGCGGGATGTGACGTTCATAGAGCATCCGAAATATTCACGCCTATCCCAAAGAATCCAGACCGTGAATCCCTATTCTGGGACCCAAGAGAAATACAAGTAGCAAAATGCCCTGACATATCGGGGACATACATAATTAGAGAGGAGCAACTCTTCACAACCAGACCGGCCGTCCCTCTCGGCCTCTTCCCCAAAAAGAACGACAAAAACAGCTCTGACGTTCTTCTGATCATAAACCAGACCAGCCAAGGGATATCATTCACAGGAAAAACCAAGGAAACATCCGGAACCCATTACGAAGAGCTCGATGGCGAGGAATTGGGTTGCTCCCATGGACTAGTCGTCCGACGATGGAGCCCTCACCTGATTAATGGCGCAGAAAGCGGGAAATGCCTAGGCGTAAGCTATGGCGAAACCCATTGGAGGCTGGATAGCCAGGGAAATCTGGAAGCGAGAGAGATCATAAGAAACCGCTGCTGGAACACGCGCGGAAGAGAAAACATCTCAAAAGACACCATGTTGCCAGTAAAAATTTACGAAAGAGTCCCCTGAAAACCGAATCCGCGCAACGGGGACCGGCATTAGGCCCCGCCCCTCCTCCCGAGGACATCCATAAACCACCCAACCGCTCGAGGATAAAACGTTCATGCGTCGACCGTGAATTACGGTTACAAAAATGGCGACCTGAAACAGCGTTAGTATCGTGCTAGCACTGCCTTTGAGGATTCAAACCCTCCGTTCTCAGGCATCTGTCGATTGCGGCACAGTCCGATCAAAAATTGAGCGGCATGGAAGACGAATAATGAGAATTAATTTCACCGGACCAAAAAAGATCGTCATTCCACTAACCCTGTTCTTAGGAGGGACGGGGTGCAGCCATCTACACAGCCCTCCAACGATACACAGCCTTGACTGGAGCCCCAGTGAGCTATCGACTCAAGGCTGCCCCGACCTCTCGGGAAAATACGTTGCGCCCCCTGAGGGCGAATCTTACCGCAAGATTCTGCCGAGCGGATCGCCGGACCTATATATGGACAGAGAAGACTTCCTGGATCACAAAGATGAAAAAATATTTATTACAATAAAATCCACGCAAAGCGGAGTAACAATAATCGCAAACAATGAGAGCCGGTCAATCAATTCATCCGTCGTTTTTGACGGCATGATGACGGGGTGCTCAAACAATTCTTTGATATACAGATTCAAATCCGACCCAACGTCCCACCCAGAGTCAGGCGGACACACTTCCATAATCTATGGGGAACGGATAGTAAGAAAATCAAAACAAGGCGATATCCATGTATATCGCCAACAACGAAAAAGAAAGGCCACATATCGGAATCTATCGAACACGAAGCCATACCTACAGTACGACGCCGGCCCGACGATATTCACAAAAGCGTCTCGGACCGAGTAGCCACTGATCATTCCAACTCACCTCAAACGTTCAAAGGAGTGAACCTGATGAAGAAGAGCCTTAGTTGTCTTGTCCTCGCCGCGGCCGTGAGCGGCTGCTCCTCACCCGGCACCACCCACCCGGACCGATCCCTAAAAGATGACCTTTCCGCCTGCCTCAGTCAGATAAAGAGCGAGAAGGACCTTCTGCTCGTGGAAGCCCCAGTGGCGAACAACCCGCTATCCAACGCCATCGTCAACGGTCTCGCCGGCCAGTCCCGGGCGGCGGACACCGCGGTGGCAGCCTTGAACAACCGTGACGGGCGCCCTGTCCTTGTCTTCGGCGAAAACGAGGCCAACAACACCGCGCTGCTACGTGCGGCACTCAACGGCGTCGCTGAACGGCTAACGGCCGGAGAGGTCTGCCTTGCGGCCACCCCGGAGCGAGGAGAATCGGTGCGGAGTCTGGCCGAATCTCGCGGATTCGAACTCTCCCTCACTCGCCAAGGTGGCT
This sequence comes from Guyparkeria halopsychrophila, assembly GCF_044582135.1. Lineage (NCBI taxonomy): Bacteria > Pseudomonadati > Pseudomonadota > Gammaproteobacteria > Chromatiales > Thioalkalibacteraceae > Guyparkeria > Guyparkeria halopsychrophila. The sequence goes on from NZ_JBDODP010000035.1 coordinate 2,081, forward strand.
GACAATCGCCGCGGATCGGCAGCCGAGCTGAGCTCTAGTACCGCAGTGCCCTGGACGACAACTCCGGGATATCCGCATTACGCATCGCACGTTTTCCACAACCAATCGATCAAGGAGTGATTGATGAAAAAGGAATGGCCGCTGGCCCGAACGGCCCTGATCGGCATGAGCGCCATCGGCGTCACCCTCTCCCTGGCCGGCTGCGCCACGCTGTCTGGACAGGAGCAAGCCTCGACGGATGAGGTTCGTGCCGCTCTTGTCGACAAGACGGTAGTCGTTATGCCGCCGGAGCAGCCCGTCCAGCTTGCCGAGCGCACCAAGGGACGAGCGGTCGCCAATACGCTGATCGCCAGTATGGCGGCGACCGCGGCCGCTAACATGGGTAGTGCCGGCTCTATCCCGGAAGCACAGGCCCATCAGGCGATTGCCACCGACTTTGGCACACAGGTTGCCCGGACCCTTTCCGAGGCGGATCTAATCGAGGAAGGCACAGGCATCGACCGGGCCTTTGCTCACCGTCTCGCCCGCTTCTTCGAGACACAGGCCCCGAAGGCCGTTGAAGACGAGATCATCGTCACGGTCGATGCCGCCAAATGGGAACTGGGCTACGAGTCCTTCCTGACCAGCAGCGACTACCGGTTGGACTATGCCATCGACGTTCACGTGACTGAATCGGCGGCAGCAGGCGAACGCAGTCACCGCCTGAAGACGATCGAATGCGCCGGGACATTCGACCGCAAGATGCCTCTCGATCAATGGCGCGCCGATGCGTACCACGCAGTCGATGCGGCCGCGCAGGACATCGTCGATCGCTGCTACGACCGTGCGCTCGCGGGAATGGGCATGACCTGAGTCGGCGCGCGATCGACCACCCCGATAGCAAGCGCGGGCAGCCGTGGCACAATGCCCGGCCATGTCCGCCAGCCAATCCATCAAACCCGGTTTCACACCGCCGCCCGCCGATGTCGTCATCGACGAGGCGGCGGTATTGCGTTTGTCGGCGTTGCCGCGCGGGGCGCTGGATGAGCTGGTCGCGCGCTACGGGCTATCGCTGGAATGGGTGGCACCGGGCGCGGCCATTCCGGGCAGTTTTTGGGGCGATGACGAGGCGGGGATCATCGGCGAGACGTTGTACGTCCGCCCGGACACGGCGGTGCATTCGGCGCTGCACGAGTTCGCGCACATCGTCTGCATGGACGAGGCGCGCCGGGCAGACGCTCACACGGATGCCGGCAGCGATGACGTCGAGGAAGAGGCGGTCTGCTATCTGCAGATCCTGATGGCCGATCATCTCAAGGGCTTCGGTCGCGAGCGGGCCCTGGCCGACATGCGGGCCTGGGGCTACACCTTCCGCGTGGGCACGCCGGCCGACTGGTTCGCGCGGGATGCCGACCGGGCGGTCGAGTGGCTATTGAACCAAGGGCTCGCGCGGCAGACCAACGGGGCGCTTGAACCCACCTTCCATCCGCGAGGCACCGCATGAGCACTCGACTACAGCGCATGCACGCCGTGGCCACCTCCCCCAAACAGCTGGCCGTGCTGTTTTTGGGCTTCGCCTCCGGCCTGCCACTGCTGCTGACGTCCGGCACGCTGCAGGCGTGGCTGACGATGGAGGACATCGACCTCAAGACCATCGGCCTGTTCGCGCTGGTCGGCCTGCCCTACACGCTGAAATTCCTCTGGGCGCCGATTCTCGACCGCTTTTCCGTGGGCCATTTCGCCCGCCGACGCGGCTGGATACTACTCAGCCAACTGCTGATCGCGGGCGGGCTGCTGGGCCTGGCGATCAGCGATGCCCAGACGCAGATCTGGCAGATCGCGATCTTCGCCCTGATGGTCGCCTTCCTCTCGGCCACGCAGGACATCGCCATCGATGCCTGGCGCACCGACACCCTCGATGCCCCCGAGCGCGGCCTGGGTGCGGCGGTATTCGTCATGGCGTACCGCATCGGCATGCTGGTCGCCGGCTCGGCGGCGCTGGTGATGGGGGACCACATCGGCTGGCCGTTGACCTACTCCATCATGGCCGCGCTGATGAGCGTGGGCATGATCACGGCCTGGTTCGCCCCGGAGAAGGACACCCGCGACCTCGCCCCGCGGACGATGCGCGAGGCGGTCATCGGCCCGATGAAGGCATTCTTCTCGCGCCCCGAGGCCTGGACGTTGATTTTCCTGGTCATCCTCTACAAGTTCGGCGATGCCTTTGCCGGCACGCTGACCACCGCCTTCCTGATCCGCGGCGCGGGCTTCACCGCCACCGACGTCGGCCTGATCAACAACGGCGCCGGGCTGATCGCGACGATCATCGGCGGACTGTTCGGCGGGCTGTGGATGGTCAAGCTGGGCCTGTTCCGCGCGCTGATGCTGTTCGGCGTGCTCCAGGCGATCACCAACCTCGGTTACGCCTGGCTGTACGAATGGAACAGCTACGGGCTGATGGTGGCGGTGATCTCGCTGGAGAACTTCGCCGGCGGGCTGGGCACCGCCGCCTTCGTCGCCTTCCTGATGGCGCTGTGCGACAAGGAATACTCCGCCACCCAGTACGCCCTGCTCTCGGCGATCGCCGCACTGGGGCGCATTTATCTGGGGCCGACCGCCGGGTTTGTCGTCGAGTGGGTCGACTGGACCATCTTCTTCATCCTCACCTTCTTCGCCGCCCTGCCCGGATTGTGGCTGCTGTGGCGCGCACGGCACACGATTCATCGGATTGATCAGTAGCGCGATCCTCTGCCCGGACTGCGGAGTGCGACTCCGTGACACGGCGAGTACAACTCGCCGCTCCGGCACTCCCTCAAGCCGATCGACGAGTGGACAGCGGAGTTGCGCTCCGCGAGACAGCGAAACCAACTCGCGCCCCACCCTGTCGCCAGCCCATGACTCCACCGTCGCCATACGACCTGAACCAAACAGCGGATTGTCGGTCTGCATGAACTACCATGCGTACTACACATCGCCGGGAGGCATTTCCCATGAGTCACCATTTCACCAACGCCCTGCTCGCAGCCGGAGCCGCCTTGCTAATCGGGCAGGCCAGCGCGATGGCCCAGCCGCCCGAACACGCCGGCAAGTCCGGACAAGCCTCTGGGCAACCACCGGGGCAAGCCGAACGAGGCGACCGAGACCGGGGGCAAATCGACGATTCGCGCGAACGCCACAGCGAGCGTGAACGCCAGACGTCGCGTTACCACATCTCAACCCGCGAGCGGATGTACATCCAGGACTGGTACAACCGCAACCTGCCGCCGGGCCTGGCCAAGCAGGGCAAGATCCCACCGGGCCATGCCAAGCGCCTGGAGCGCGGTTCGTCATGGCCCCCGCGGGACGTGGAGTACGAGCGCCTGCCGCGTGAACTGAGACGACAACTCTCGCCGCTGCCGGATCACCTGGACTACTACCGCGTCGGCCCTGACGTGGTGATCGCCGACACCGCCGGGCAAGTAGTCAGCGACATCGTTTACGACATCCTCAACTAAAGCCACCGAAGTGGCCGACAGCTGACTAAACCGTTAAGATTCATCCTTTGCCGGACCCGTTAGCCCGCGATTATTCGAGGCGACCGGTCCGGTCATGGAAACTCTGCACGAATCCGACAACGCTCTGCGCGTCTTGAGCCGGGCAGATGCAAGGCGCTCGTCCGCCGCGGAAGAGTCAGTCTCTTTCCAAGGACGATAACGAAGCAGATGCCCGGCTAAAGGCGCGCCCTGTGGGGCTTGGCGAGCCGCCCGTGCTCGGCAAGCCAGAGTGCTATCGGACTCGCGCAGAGTTTCCCAATTTACGCCAAGCCAGCGACCTACGACATGACCGCAGACGATCCTCAGGCCACCGACCCGAAACCGGAAAACACCGGCACCACCCCGGGCGAGGCCGCCCCCGAGGTCACGACGGACTCGACTCCCGAAGCGACCCCGGAGACCTCGGAGACCTCGGAGACCGCTGACGAGCCGGCACCGGCCGAAGCGGCCACAGCTGATGCGACGCCGGCCGAAGCGACACCCGCCGAGACGGCGCCGACCGAGGGAAACCAGCCGAAAAAGCCACGCGTCCACCCGCGTGAGGCGGTCAAGCAGTTCGAGGCCGCCTGGCCGGAAGTCTTCTCCTCCGATTCCAAGCAGGTCAAGCCGCTGGCCATCGGCATCCTGCAGCAGATCCTCGCCGATCGCCCGGCCGAGCTTGACGGCCTGAACTCCAAGGCGATCCGCGCGGCGATGAAGTTCTACACCTCGCGATTGTCGTACCACATCGCCATGAAGAACGCCGAGCACCGCGTCGACCTCAAGGGCGAGCCGGCCGAACCGGTCGACGACAAGGCCCGCAGCCACGCCGAAGAACAGATCAAGGCGATCCACGCCGCCCGCGACGCCAAGCGCGCCGAGCAGGGCGAGACGGAAGAAGGCGGCGAGAAAAAGCCACGCCGTTCGCGCAAGCCGACCGGCAAGGGTCCGCGCAAGGCAGCCAATGGTGGCCAGGGCGAGAAGGGCGACGCGGCCAAGTCAGGACAGGAAGGCAGCAAGCGCCGCGGCAATCGCCAACCGAACAAGTCCGGCGAGCAGCGCAAGACCGAACAGGCCGATCCGGCACTGAAAAACCTCAGCATGGAAGAAAAACTCGACCGCCTCGCCCAACGCTTCGGCCAGGACGGCGTGAAGTAAAGTCCGCCCCGAACATCTAAATCATGGCTCCATTCGCGCCTGAAGGCGCTCCTACCGACGCAGCGGCACCGTAGGAGCGCCTTCAGGCGCGATGTGTTTGTGGTCCATTAGTATCGGGCGCTTCGTTGCCGAAACAACACCGATGTACAATACTCAGTACATACTCGCCGCAACACTAGGCAACATGACTATGGAAACCGTCAGCTTCAGCAACGCCCGGAAATCTTTGAAATCGATCCTCGACCGGGTGAACGACGACATCGACTGCACGATCATCACCCGACGCGATGCGCCGGAAGCCGTGCTGATGTCATTGAAGGAATACAACGCCCTTCTCGAGACCGTGCATCTGCTCGACTCCCCAGCCAATGCCATGCACCTGAGCCGCTCGATTGAACAGCACAAGGCCGGCAAGCTTCAACGTCGGAGCATCATGGAAGATGAACAGGCACCTCGAACAACCGTCGTGAGCCGCCCGAGTGCAAGGAACCGCGCAGCGAGCGACGAGACATATCAGTAGGATAGGCGAGGAGTGAGCGAGCACGTGACGCCGCAATCGGGTGGCGCAACAGGTTGTTCGAGGTGCCGTGACGGGATCGGTTGGACACTTGAAGCTCAGAACGACTACCTGTTCTGGCAAACACAGGATCGCAAGACCTTGAAGCGCATCAACGGTCTCATCCGGGATGCGCTCCGCACGCCATTTGACGGCATAGGCAAGCCCGAGCCGTTGAAGGGCAGCCTGTCGGGCTACTGGTCCCGACGCATCGACTCAAGCAACCGACTCGTCTACGCGGTCGACGACGGCATGCTCGTCATCGTTGCCTGCCGCTATCACTACTGACGCGCCAGTCGCCCGCTGAGACCGATGAGCCAACGCAAGAAAACCGCAAAAAACCGCCCCATCCGCCGCTGGATCTGGCGACTGATCCTGCTGGCGCTGCTCGCCTTCCTGCTGATCCAGCTATGGTTCTTCGTGCAGGTCTGGCACCTGCGGGACCACAATCCCGAGACCACCGCGTTCATGCGCGAGCGCCTGGACGTGTTGCGGGGCATCCGCCCCGACATCACCGCCCAGCAGATCTACGTCCCGTATGAATCCATCAGCCCGGCCGCCCGTCGCGCCGTGGTCGCCTCCGAGGACGACCGCTTCATGGATCACTGGGGCATCGACCTGGTCGGTCTGCGTCACGCCATGGAACGCAATCTGGAGGCGGGCGGGATCGTGGCCGGTGGCTCGAGCATCACCCAGCAACTGGCCAAGAACCTGTTCCTCTCCGCCGACCAGTCACTTTGGCGCAAGGGCCAGGAAGCCCTGATCGCGCTGATGCTGGAAGGGGTACTGGGCAAGCGCCGGATTCTCGAGCTGTATCTGAACTATGCCGAGTGGGGCAACCTGCTCTACGGCATCGAGGCCGCCGCCCGGCATTACTACGGCAAGTCCTCCGGGCAACTCACCCGACACGAGGCCGCCAAGCTGGCCGCCATGCTGCCCAACCCGCGCTTCTATCAGGACAACCGCAATGCGCGCGGATTGCAGGTCAGGACCGACGCGGTGCTGGGAAGAATGGAGTACTCAAGAACGCCTTGAACCCGAAACACCCGGCTCACTTCACCGGCGCGCACAACCCACACATAGAGGCGAACTAATTACCTCTGACCCCTTTTCCGGCTCGACATTACTATGGCAAGCCCGCCAGCCAGCTCACGCGCCGCGAAGCGGCCCAGCTCGCCGCCATGCTGCCTAATCCGCGTTTCTACCAGGACAATCGGAATGCACGGGGACTGCTGGTAAGGACCAACGCAGTGCTCGGGCGGATGGACCACTCACAGACCCCAAGATGACAGCCGGATCCGAGCGTGACTCTTGCATCTTCCAGCTTCTGGCCTCGAGCTTCCCGCTCTAGAACGCCGAACCCCGAATCCCGAATCCCGAATCCCCAGCCGCCAGCGAAAACCAGCCAAAGCCAGCTATTCCAGGACACCACGATGGCTTAAATGGCTCCGCCCCCTGTTCCCGGCTTTTCCACGATCACATGAATACCCGTATCAAAGTCATCAAGCGAATGAGTTACGGCCACTATCTTCTTGCTCAAGGTCTACGACGCTTTTCATGGCACAGCGCGGTGAACCAAAAAAGGGCGACCGTAATGGTCGCCCTTCTCTTATCCGAAGTCGGTCTTGATTAAATTAGTTGCGACAAGTCGACGGCAAATAGTTTACTGGCATGCCGCCAGTTCCGGCAGGGCCGCATCCCCAAGATGCAACATTGTCACCCGCTGTCATAGTCCCGGACTCATCGGCATTGGGGTAAGGAGTCATGATGACATCCTTGCCCTGTGCATCCGTCGGCAGATTAGCAGTCGCGGACTTTGCCGTGATCACCCCAGCAGACGAAACAGAGAGGTCGGAAACATATTGAGTCGCCGCGTCCGTTCCCGTGGTGCAACCCCACTCGGGAGCATTATCTGTGGTGGGCAGTGTTTCACCAGATTGGAAAACCTCCGTCACCGACGTGCGGCAGGAGGACATCGCCAAAATAACCTCAGACACTTTGGCGCGCACCGTATAATCCTGGTAAGCGGGAATCGCGATCGCGGCCAGAATACCGATGATCGCCACGACGATCATCAGCTCGATCAGGGTGAAACCCTTCTGAGCCTGCTTGTTCATTTGCTTCATCATCATTTGAGAAGTCTCCTTTGGGAGTGATTGATCTATCGGGCCTCTTGGCCCGGTATGCGGGGTACATCCATGCATAGCCCGTGCCAGATCGGCGGGGCCTGATCGCGCCGGCATCAGATTGCGCTGCGGCTTGGGCCATCTCGCCCGGCGCCGGCCGATCGCCGTCGACACACGACACAAAACCACACCCATGTGTCACAGATTGACACGGCCGTCGTCGAGACCAGTGCTGTCAGCCGGCTGCTACGCACGACGACATTCCGGACACAAAAAGCCCCGGCACTTGCCGGGGCTCGATTTCACCGAGGAGAGGAGCGAGTTACTCTCCGGTCACGACCTCGTCCTTGATAGCCGCAACCGTCTTGTCACCAATACCCTGCACGTCGGCGAGCTGGTCGACCGATTCGAAGCGTCCCTGCTCCGCCCGGTAGTCGACGATCCGCTCGGCGTAGACCGGGCCGATGCCCTTAAGGGTTTCGAGCTCCGCCACCGATGCCTGGTTGATATCCAGGGGCTCGGCAGCGAACGCCGGGGTGGTAAACAGCAACGCGGCACCGATGGCTGCCGCGCGTACGGAATGGGTGAGTCCTTTCATCGTCCTACCTCCTTGTACACGTGGGACGCTTTGTACTCTACGGAAGGTCGCCGGATACGGATATCGGAATATTCTGAATGCGATGTAGGACTTAACGGTTTCGAGTGTAGGAATCTGCCTACAAGCGCGTTCAAGCACTAGGGGCCGGACGACGGAGTGGTGCGTGTTCGGCGTGACGGTCGCAGTGTTGGGCTGAAGCCCAACCCACAGGAAAGCCTGACCTCTCATCGCCCACGCCCCAATGGGCGCACCCGGAGCCCGGCTGCCCCGTGGGCGAACACAGCCGGGGTTAGTGCCGCGTCCCGGAGGAGGGGAATGGCTGCATGTTTGATCCGGGCTTTCCCAGCACGAAGAAACCCCCGCCGCCTTACGGCGAACGGGGGTTTCGGTATGGGGAGCCTGGCGTTGACCTACTTTCACATC